>CAZMWC010000021.1:0-15691 GCA_964569805.1 uncultured Gallionella sp. | reverse complement strand
GCCTACCCGCCCCGGATGCTTCGCAACGCCGTGTCCGGCCTGCCACCCCGCAAAAGTGAATTTCTAGAGGTTCCCATAAGTAGATTTTGAAAGGTAACCCTAAAGGGCTATCCCGTTTCCCCCTTGGTGGTTATGGACGTTGGGAAGGGGATGTTATCAAATGCATCTTCGGATTGGCTGGTTCATGAACTGAAGGATCAATGATGCGTGAGCGATATGGCAGCACCGTAGATTTGGAGCGGCGCAGGGCACTCAAAACGGGCGGCGACTTGGGCTTGTTGTGCCTGCTGGCGGCTGCCGGCCTGATTCAGCCGGGGATTGCTGCCGCCGAATGGCAGAAGGCTGCTTTCGCAGCCAGAAATATGGACGAAGCACTGGACGCGCTGGGGGTTACGACTCCTGAAAATACCGCAGCCATTCAGCTCACCGTTCCCGAGATCGCCGAAAACGGTGCGGTAGTTCCGGTTACGGTAGAGAGTTCGCTTGCCGGCACCGAGCAGATTGCCATTCTGGTGGACAAAAACCCTACCACGCTCGCCGCAAATTTCGTCATCCCGGAAGGCACCGAAGGCTATGTCAGCACCAAGATCAAAATGGCGCAGACCGCGACGGTGATCGCGCTGGTGAAGGCCAACGGTAAATTCTATCGCGTCTCACGGGAAGTTAAAGTTACTGCGGGAGGTTGCTGATGGCGAACCCGACCAAAATTCGCGCCTCCGCCAAGGGTGGGGTCACCGAAGTTCGCGCTCTGATGCAGCACGAGATGGAAAACGGCCGCCGTAAGGATGAGGCGGGCAATTTGATCCCGGCCTGGTTCATCACGGAAATGAAGGTGCAACACAACGGGAAAACCGTGTTGGAAGGCCAGTTCGGCGCATCAGTATCCAAAAACCCCTATCTGGTATTCCGCTTCAAGGGTGGGGAGGCCGGAGGCAAAGTCAAGCTTTCCTGGCTGGATAACCGGGGTGATACGCGTTCCGACGAGGTGGAAATAGGCTGATGGGTTCATGAAATCGTTGCGTTTTTGCCTTTAAGGATTGGAAGAGATGGTCGAAGAATCACAGAACGAGCCGCAGCCTGCCCCCAAAGAGGAGGTGCGGGCGAAGCTGCCTCCCCCAAAAAAGCACCCCTTGCGCGCGCTTCTCTCACCCATCCTTATTCTCGGTGTGCTGCTGGGCATCGTTATATGGGGTGGCCTTAATACCGCAATGGAATGGACCAATCGCTCGGAATTCTGCATTTCCTGCCACGAGATGACCATTCCCTACGAGGAACTCAAGAAGACGGTCCACTACAAGAACCGCAGTGGTACGGCGCTCAACTGTTCAGATTGCCATGTGGCCAGCAGCAAGACTCCCTCTGATTACATGTATAAATCGCTGCAAAAAATTGTGGCTGTCCGCGACATCGTCGGCCACATCCAGGGAATCGTGGATACGCCGGAGAAATTCGAGGCGCACCGGCTGGTGATGGCCAAGCGCGTCTGGGAGCGGATGAAGGAGAGGGATTCCAAGGAATGCCGCAACTGCCATAGCTTTGCCAACATGGATACCGAAAAGCAAAAATCCCGCTCTCAAATAAAACATGAGGAAGCGCAGGAAGACAAACTGACCTGCATCGATTGCCACAAAGGCATCGCCCACAAGCCGATCCAGCATCTTCTGGAAAAAGAAAATGCTGCAAAAGCGGAGAAATAGAATTGGGTGGAGGAATGGGTGATTTGGTTTCTTTTGCCGAGGCCAGAAGAAATTTTTTCAGGGCAAATTTTTTAGGAGTTGACCAATGAAAAGAATTGCAATTGCAGTGATGGGTGCCGCCCTTGTCGGACCGGTATTTGCTGCTCCGGATTGGGGCAAAATTCAGGCCAGGCAAGTGCCTGTTTTTTATCCGGGTCAGCCCGGCCTCGAATGGGTGCTGACCAAGAGTGATCACTCCGCTTCCAACCAGATTCTGGATAAAAAACGCCCCTGCATCAAATGCCATGACACCGATGCCGTAGAGATCGGTGACAAGATTGCGGCGGGTAAGCCCGTCGGCAACCTGCGCCAGCCGCTGGACAGTAGCGTTCCCAAGGGCAAAGTTGGCCACATTCCGGTTTCTGTACAGGCGGCTCACGATGGCAACAAGATCTATTTGCGATTTGAGTGGGATGCGCCCAAGAGTGGCGGCGACAAAAAGATGGATCCAAAAAATGATATGAAATTGACGGTCATGTTCGATGACAGCAAGGTCGAGTTCGCTGATCGGGGCGGTTGCTGGGCAACCTGCCACGAAGATATGCGCGGTATGCCGGATGCCAGCGATGCCGCCAAGAGCCATGCCAAGGCGAAAGCAATGGGTTGGAGCGAGGGTGTGACCAAGTATATCAAGGAATCCCGCACCGCTCTGGAAACGACCGGCAAATCGCGCGGTGGATGGGACAAGCTCAAATCCGATGCCGATATTGAGGCCGCCCTCAAAGAGGGCAAGTTTATGGATCTGATCCAGTTCAGCAGCGGCAAGGGTGAAAAAGCCGTCGATGGCTATGTCCTTGATTCGCGGCATATGGGCGAAGGCAAAAGCCTGGTCAAGGCTGAAGGCAAGAAGAGCGGAAACCATTGGACCGTTGTCTTCGAGCGCACATTAGCCGCCGGCGGCAAGGGTGACCACGCCATCGCCGAGGGCAGGCTCTACAACATTGGTTTTGCTATTCACGACGACTATGCCGACGGACGTTTTCACCATGTATCGTTGGGTTACACCCTTGGTTTGGATAACGCCAAGGCCGATTTCAATGCTGTAAAGCAGTAAAGCAGCTGCAACAACCATACCCGTTTCGGGGAGCGTTTTTCACAGAGGGAGGAACAAAGCATGAGAATAAAATGGAGTGGATTTATTTTGCTAGCCGGTGCCTTAACTGTTTCGGTTGCGGCGCATGCGGCACCGCCCAGTGCGGCGATGCTATCCAATGCCTGCGCGGGTTGTCATGGTGTTTACGGAGCCAGTGCCGGGCCGAGCATGCCCAGCTTGGCCGGCCAGTCGAAGACATTTTTCATCGATGCCATGAAGAATTTCAGGAGCGGCGCGCGTGATGCCACCGTTATGGGGCGTTTGGCCAAAGGTTACACCGACGAGCAGATCGTTGCGATGGCCGACTTCTTTGCCAAGCAGAAGCCGCAATACCAGCGCACGGCGGTAGATTCCGCTCTGGTCGCCAAGGGCAAAATGGTTTCCGACAAGGCCTGCAAGCGCTGCCATCTGGAAAACGGCAAGGAGTTCGAGGAGGACGCACCTGTTGTCGCCGGCCAGTGGCTCAAGTACCTGCAAATCCAGATGGGTGAGTTCAGCAGCGGCAAGCGCAAGATGTCCGAGAAGAAGGCGGAGAATGTAAAGCAGCTCTCGCGCGCCGACTGGGAAGCCGTGGCTCACTTTTATGCCAGCCAGCAACAGAAATAACAAGGAGAAAGACAACATGACAATGGAACGCAGAAATTTCCTGAAACTCCTCGGTGCCGGCGCCGCAACCGTCGGCTTGGCTGGCTGTGCCACACAATCGGCATCATCTGGCGGCGGACGCAAGGTAGTGGTGATCGGTGGCGGCTACGGCGGCACCATCGCCGCCAAATACATCCGCATGATGGATCACACGATCGAGGTAACGCTGATCGAACGCAACAATCATTTTGTTTCCTGCCCGTTCAGCAACCTTTATCTCGGCGGCATCTTGCCGGATATGTCATCGCTGACTATCAAGTACGACAAATTGGCCGCCAATCACGGCATCAATGTGGTTCAGGCCGAGGTTACCGGCATCGATGCCGTCGGCCACAGCGTGACGACCAGCAAAGGTGTCTTCAAGTATGACCGCCTCGTGGTTTCGCCCGGTATCGAGTTCCGTACTGACGAGATTAAAGGCTATGACCCGGAAATCATGCCGCACGCATGGAAGGCCGGCCCGCAAACCATGCTGTTGAGGAAGCAGCTTGAGGCCATGAAGCCCGGCGGAACCGTCGTGCTTTCCATTCCTCTGGCCCCTTTCCGTTGCCCGCCCGGCCCCTACGAGCGGACCAGCATGATCGCCATGTACCTCAAGCAGCACAAACCCGGCTCGAAGATCATCGTGCTGGATGCCAACCCGGACATCGTCTCCAAGAAAGGCCTGTTCATGAAGGGGTGGAAGAAGCACTACGAGGGTATCGTCGATTATCGTCCGGCCAAGAAGGTTACCGAAGTAGATAACGGGAAAATGGTTGTGCTGGTTGAGGGGCTCGAAGAGATCAAGGGCGATGTCATCAACGTCATCCCGCCCCAGAAGGCCGGTCAAATCGCCCATGTCGCCGGTCTGGTTGGGCCGGACAAGAAATGGTGCCCGGTTAATCCCACGACTTTCGAGTCCACACTGCACAAGGACATCCATGTCATCGGTGATTCGTCCATTGCCGGTGCCATGCCCAAGTCCGGCTACTCGGCCAACTCGGAAGCCAAAGTCTGCGCCACCAACATCGTGGCAATGATGAACGGCAGGGAGATCACGGAAATGTCGGCCGTCAACACCTGCTATAGCTTCCTGTCCGCCAAGGAAGCCGTTACCGTGACCGGGGTCTATCGGGTGAACAAGGAGAAGGCCGTTATCGAAGCGGTACCGGGTTCGGTCGGTGTTTCTCCAGATCTGTCCGAGCTGGAAGCGGTGTATGCGGAAAGCTGGATCAAAAACATTCTCACCGAGATGTCATCCTGATCCTGTCCATGTTGTTGTGGGAAAACAAACCCGGCTCGAACCGGGTTTGTTTAAGTTTTCAATCGAACAATGCACCAATCAGGTAACCGGACATATGGGAGTAGACCGCATGCGCCACCTATTCATTTTTGTTTTGCTGTCGGTATTCAGCGCTTCGCCGGTGCTGGCCGCCCCGCCTGAACCGGCTCTTTCGTATACCGATATGAAGGTGCAGATTGCGCGGGTACAGATTCAGAAGGGGGTTAGTTTTGACGACGCTGTGGAGTCCCTCAAGCTGCGCGCAAACCAGCACAACCTCAAGTTTGTGGGTGCCAGCCCGCTCTACAAGGAAATTGAGGCGCTGACCGGCAAACCTGCCAAGCGCATGGAGATATTCAGTTTTTGCGACGGCCTGGTGGCGCAGCAGATGATTGCGGCTGACCCGCTGATGATCTCCTTTATGCCCTGCCGCATCGCTCTGGTAGAAGATGAGCAAGGCGCGCGCTGGATTATTTCCATGATGATAAGCAATGACATGATCCGTGCTCTGCCGGTCGGAATACGCAACAATGCACAGCGTATTATGGATGCGATGAAAGACAGCATGCTTGCCGCCAGAAACGGTGATCTTTGAGCGGCGGCGAGAATACTTTGTTGGCTGATAATTTTGGATAATCTACAGGAGATAGAAAAATGCAATTTGATAAAGAATTGAACGCACGCGGCATGTCTTGCCCCTTGCCCATCGTGAAGACCAAGAAGGCGCTCGCCGACATGGCTCCCGATCAGGTGCTCAAGGTCATCTCGACCGACTGCGGCTCGCTGAAGGATATGGCCGCGTTCGCCGAGCAGACCGGCAACCCGCTGCTGTCTACCACCGAAGAGAACGGTGAGTACGTCTTCTACATGCAGAAAAAGTAACTCTACCGCCCCGACTCAATACGAAAGAGAAAAACATGGCCACCAAAAAAATGGCGATTATCGCCACCAAGGGCACGCTGGACATGGCGTACCCGCCGTTCATCCTGGCATCCACCGCAGCCGCGCTCGGCTATGACGTGCAAATCTTCTTCACTTTTTACGGTTTGCAATTGCTGCGCAAGGATCTGTCCGATGTGAAAATCAGCCCGCTGGCCAACCCGGCAATGCCGATGCCCGTGCCGATGCCGGTGATGGTGCAGATGCTGCCCGGCATGGAAACGATGGCCACCGTGATGATGAAGCAGAAGCTCAAAAAGCACGGTGTCGCTTCGCTGGAAGAGCTGCGCGACCTGTGCCTGGAAGCCGACGTGAAATTCGTCGCCTGCCAGATGACCGTCGACCTGTTCGAATTCGATAAGAGCGAATTTATCGACCAGGTTGAATACGGCGGTGCAGCGACGTTTTTCGGCTTTGCCGGTGAGACCGATATCTGCCTGTTCGTTTAATCTTGGAAAGAGCAGTTAGTTGCGTAGGTTGGGCAAAGCGTAGCGTGCCCAACAAACAAAGATGCCATTTTTACGTGCTTATCCGGTTAGCTCACAAAATAGCTAAACGCGCCCTACGGTAGGTGTTATTTTGGGAAACAACCGGATAACCACGCAAAAAAAACCCGCCCCTCGATAAAGAGGCGGGTTTTTTGTTGCGCTCTAATCAGCCGGTACTCCACCCTCTTGGACGTTTCATACCGGCAATTTTGCACGCCTGGGCAGCATAGCCGTATGGAAACAACTCGAAAAGCCGGTTGCGTGCCTCGCTGCCAAACCGTTGCGACAGATGCTTGATGACATGGCGTGCGTCAACGGCAATCTGGCGATCTTCGTAATAGCTGCGCATGAAGCGAATGACATCCCAGTGATCTTCTTCCAGATGGATGCCCGCGCGTTTCGCCAATTCCAGCGCGACTGACTCATTCCATTCGCTTGGCTCCACAAGATAGCCCTCGACATCAAGCGTTGGCAGTATGTTGCTGGTTGATTCCATAAAAACTCCATTGAATTGAAGGCGGATAGCTTATCAGTGCATTTTGATTTTTCTGGTGAAAGATGAAACACCGCACGGGTGCGGGCGATTCATGAATCGCCCCTGCGGGCCAGGCCATCATACAGCCGCAATTCGGTCCAGGTAGCGCGCGCGGTATAGCAGGCGCGGGCTGGACGGTTCGTCGCTGAACGCGGAGCGGTCATGCAGCACGTTGTTGCACAGCAGTCCCATGCCGGGTTCGAGCCGGGCGTGGATGATGTGCGGCAGATCGGATGCCAGCAGATGTTCCAGCGCGGTGACCGCCGCCCGCGTCGCGGCATCTTGTTTCCATCCGATGCTGCGGGTACGCGCGGTGTAACGCATGTGCAGGTTGCCGCCCTCGTCCAGCGAGAACACCGGGCCATCTTGCGTCGGCCGCACGCCATCGGTCTCGTCCGCGCGCTCCGGAATGACCATTGCATCTGGCTGCGTCAGGGCGCGCACATGTTCCGGATTCGCCTCGCGCAACAGCAGCCATGCCATTTCGTGATCCATCAGACGGTTCTCGCCGCCGCTCGCCGCCGCTCGCCGCGCTGCGCACGCAATGCAGCACCATCGCGCGGATAGTGCGTTCCGGCGGGTTGTAATAGCCGTCGGTGTGCCACTTGATCGCACGGTCGGTATAGGGAATGTAATGCTTGCGCGTGCCACCGTCGGATACGCGAATTTCGGAGATGCCGTCCTCGTCCGCCAGCCAGTTGGCATCAAGGCGTTCCAGCCCGAACAGCCCGCCCAGCAGCTGCGGGATACCAGTGCCTCCCTCATGCAACGAGCCGGCGTAGATCGCCATGTTGCAGCGGCGGATACGCTGCATCAGCGCCTCATGCTCCGCCTTGCTCAAGGCGCGCGGGTCTCGCACCTCGACGATGAGTTCGTCCGCCGAACGCGGCGCGGCAGCGAGCTTGGCCTCGCGCCAGCGCAGATAGGCATCGTTGGTATCCAAATTGAATGGGCTGGGCATCGTTTATCCGCCGCTGGACGATGTGCGGCGGCGCGCCTCGCGCGGCTTGTTTTCCAGCAGGTTGCGGAAGGTTTTTTCTACCTTCTCCACCGCTTCCGGCGCTTCGATGCTCATCATCTGATCGATGATCCAGTTGCTGTCTTTCTCGTCCATCACCGCGTTCATGCACCAGGCGAGGTATCGGGTGAAGGCAAAATCCGGGCCGTTTTCGCCGTAGCCGAATTCGGCGTATTCCCCGGCGCGCCGGTTGAGCATATCAATGAAGCGCTGTTTGCATTCGGCCATGTCGCCGCCCAGCAGGCGGCTTTCGTTCTCGGCGTGTGTCTCCGCCACGCGGTTCGCCAATATTGAAGTGAGGTCATGGCGCCCTTGTTCCGGCAGGCGGCGATAGGCGATGCGATCCGCGACCTGAATCAGGAACAGCAGGAATTCGGTGAGGAAGGCGAAATACTGTGTGCCGATCCGGATCCCGAAATCGGCCTGGCGCGTTTTCTTCAGCGCGTTGTCGGCGAGGCGGTAAATGACGAACGACAACGCTCCGGCGAGCTCTTCTGCGGTGTGCTCGCGCCCAGGTTTGAACCAACTGCTTTTGATTCGCAACGGTTCAGCCCTTGCGGATATAGAACTCGTGCACGCCGGTACCGGCCCCGACGGTATCCAGCAAAGTCATGCCCGTGGCGGAGGCCCAGCCGCCGATGTCGGACTGCACGCCGGGGCAATCGCTGACCAATTTCAATATTTCGCCTGGCCGCATGCCGTTCAGCAGTTTCTTCGCCTCGACGATGGGGCCGGGGCAGACCGCGCCGCAAATATCCAGCGTGACGTGGGCGTTGCGCGCATGACCTCGCCCTTTCTGGATGTGATACCCGATTCCGCCGTCAGGCATTTTTTCGGTCTTCAATATCTGGTTGCCGGTCTGCTTCGCCCAAGCGAACAGATCGTCCTGTGTGCCCGGGCAATCCGATATCAGCAACAGTACCTGCCCCGCACCAAGCTCATCGACCATGCGCTTTGCGCCGATGAGCGGTCTGGGGCAGGATAGCCCTTTCATGTCGAGTACCACGTTGACCATGTCGTCCATTCGATTCTCCTTGATACAGAAAACTGCAATTTAAGCCACAGAGTTTACAGAGAACATTGAGAGGGCAATGTGCCGCCATCTCCTTCTACCGACTCACACAAAAGCTGGCCCCATCATTTTTCCAGCCGATGGTTTTTCTCGGTGATTTCCGTGTTCTCTGATGTCACTACTAGCCATTCGACTAAGCTGGCAAAAAACGCCAGCCAAACCGCTGGTTACGCGGCCAATAATTTTTCAGGTTAATAGCCGCCCTTGCCCAGTGGTTGCGGCAATCCGGCGACCTTGGCGGCCTGTTTGGCCGGCCCGATCGGGAACAGGTCATACAGCGCCTTGCTGTCCGCCTCCGGCCAGAATTCGTTGACCCCCTTCAGCATGTTGCGGAAGTTGGGCGTATGGCCGTGTTCGCGATATTCGCCGCGCATGTAGTTGACGATCTCCCAATGTTTCGGTGTTAGCTCGATGTTCTCCGCCGCCGCAATGGCACCAACCACTTCCTCGCTGTAATCCGGCTCCAACAAATAGCCTTCGGCATCGGTCTCCAGTTCGTTTCCTGCCACTACATATCCCATCGCTTGCTCCCTTCCTCAAGTGAATAAAAAAAACGTCACTCCAAACCGGAGATGACCTTGTAAGGCAAAAATATGCCGCAACCAAAACATCGCCCCTCTCCCAACCCGTTGCTCTGCAGGCGCAGCGAAGCTTCCGGTTTGAGGTCATGCACCACCAGGCTATAACCGGTCAGCGTATGGTGGCTATCTGCCAGAGTCCGATGCCTGCCGCAGATCAATCCGGCCTTGATGCCCATGACGTGCAGATCCGTCTGCATTTTGGACAGGAACGTCATCTCGTCACCCGCGTCTGTTACCAGTTGCGCGTGCAGCGTGGGGTGAGGCTGTATCTGCCGGCGCTGGCTGGCGCCGAGCCGTAGCGGCCTGCCAGATATATTCAGTTCTTCACCGGACAGAGTTGCGGCGGCCTGCATCAGCGTTTGCGGCAGCCGCAATACCAGCTTGGCGCGTTTGGGTAGCAGCATGTCCCCGTTGCTCTCCGCAGTGCGTAGCGGAATAACGCCAACCGGTTCGTCGCCAGCCAACTGCGGCACATGGCGCACCAGTTCCGCCCACAAGGCAAAAGGGTAGGCGGGAGGCAGCGTTTCGCCGCTTGCGTCGAACGCCATATCGATTATTTCGGAGCGTGTCGTAATCATCCGTGTTTTTGTGAATCTGCCCAGCGCTGCATGGCCTGAGACCATTGTTCTGCTGTGCCCGGGTCGATATCGAAGATGGTGAAGCGACTCCCTTCGCGGATGCGCACGCGCAACAGACTCATGCCACCTTCCGCATGATCAATCTGCTGCAGTTCGATTTGCTGGCCGCCCAAGGGGGCTACTATCTTGTCCAGTTTGGTAATTTGCGCCACATCAGCCTCTCTAAATTTGCCGCGCCGGAACGGCGGATAGGCGACCACAACGAATAGTGCAAGTCTATCTGCAATGTGGCCGTGTTTGGAATACTACTGGTGTAGTGTAAGGCATTACTCTTTAGGGTTACTTTGGATAGCCGCTACGGGTAATGGTTTAGCCGGGGTTTGCAACGTAGTATGCCGAACCATCAAGAACCCGGGTCGTCATGGCCCGCGTGAACCCGAGATTACAGCCCAGCCAGGCTGCCAAGCCTGGCGCAACGCGATTGAAAGGAAGACATTATGGCTAAAAAGCTGCATGACACCCCCAACCTCGACCAACTCGAGTCCGGCCCGTGGCCCAGTTTTGTGACTGGCCTGAAGCGCCTGGCCGAGGACAAGGATTATGTGGTTGATCTGCTGGGCCAACTGGAGACCTCGTACAAGACCCGCAAGGGGTATTGGAAGGGCGGTACGGCCGGTGTGTTCGGCTATGGCGGCGGAGTGATTCCGCGCTTCACCGAACTCAAGGATGAAAACGGTCAGCCGGTGTTCAAGGATGCTGCCGAGTTCCACACCATACGCATCATGCCTCCGGCAGGCATGCACTACGATACCGATACGCTGCGCAAGTTCTGTGACATCTGGGAGAAACATGGCTCCGGCCTGATCGCGCTGCATGGGCAGTCCGGCGACATCATGTTGCAGGGCTGCACCACCGAGAACGTGCAGAAGGCCTGGGACGAAGTCAACGAAATGGGCTTCGACATGGGTGGCGCCGGCCCGGCGGTGCGCACTTCGATGTCCTGCGTCGGCGCCGCGCGTTGCGAGCAGTCATGCTACGACGAGGCCAAGGCGCATCGCCTGGTGGTCAATACTTTCCTCGACGACATGCACCGCCCGGCGCTGCCCTACAAATTCAAATTCAAATTCTCCGGTTGCCCGAACGATTGCATGAATTCGATCCAGCGTTCCGACATGGCCGTGATCGGCACCTGGCGCGACAACATCCGCACCGACGAGGCGCTGGCGAAGAAATGGTTCGCCAAGCATGGCATGGACGAGCTGGTGAACGACGTGGTGGCGCGCTGCCCGACCAAGGCCTTTCAAGTCAAGGAAATCAAGAAAATCAAGAGCGGGGAGCATATCTCCAGTGTGGCGGTCAGCGATACGCACGCCGCCGAGATCGACAATCAGGACTGCGTGCGTTGCATGCATTGCATCAACGTGATGACCGGAGCGCTGGCGCCGGGCAAAGACAAGGGAGCCACCATTCTGCTGGGCGGCAAACGCACGCTCAAAATCGGCGATTTGATGGGCACCGTAATTGTCCCATTCATGAAGCTGGATACGGACGAAGACATGGAAAAGCTGGTCGATCTCGGACAGCGCACCATCGACTTTTTTGCGGAGAATGCGCTCGAGCATGAGCGCACCGGGGAGATGATCGAACGTATCGGCCTGGCTAACTTCCTCGATGCGATGGAGATTGATGTCGATCCGGCGATGGTCAACTCGCCGCGCATGAACCCCTACATTCGCACTGACGGATGGGACGATGAAGTCGCAAAAATCAACGCTAAAAAGCAGCAAGCCGCCTAACGAGCATCAAAGCTATGCTAACAATGAATCTCGTTAATGCTCGTTTCCCTCTCCTCAATCCTCCCCCGCAAGCGAGGGGGGCGAAGCCAGGCAAACGAATCGCTACGCGAGCTTTCTAACTCTGGAGATAAAACATGAATGCACCCGTTCAAATGCGCAAGCCGAAAGAGACCGGCGTACCCGACAATAAGAAATATCTGCACCCGTCGCTGGCGAAAAACTACGGCAACTGGAAATATCATGATCGCCCGCGCCCCGGCGTGTTGCATCACGTCTCGCACAGCGCCGACGAGGTCTGGACGGTGCGCGCCGGCACACAGCGGCAGATGGATGTGCATACCATCCGCAAGTTGTGCGACATCGCCGACAATTTTGCCGAAGGCAGGGTGCGCTTCACCATTCGCTCCAATATCGAATTCATGGTATCGGACGAGAGCAAGGTTGCGCCGCTGATCGTGGAGCTGGAGAAAAACGGCTTCCCGGTAGGGGGCACCGGAAACTCGATTTCGATGATTTCCCACACTCAGGGTTGGTTGCATTGTGACATCCCCGGCACGGATGCTTCCGGTGCGGTCAAGGCATTGATGGATGAGTTGTACGATGAATTCAAACGCGAGGAGATGCCCAACCGTGTGCATATTTCCACGTCCTGCTGTGAAATTAATTGCGGCGGACAGTCTGACATCGCGATCATCATACAACACACCAAACCACCGGTGATTAACCACGATCTGGTCGCCAACATATGCGAGCGCCCGACGGTGGTGGCGCGTTGCCCGGTCGCGGCGATCCGCCCCGCAATGGTGAACGGCAAGCCGTCGCTGGAAATTGATGAATCGAAATGCATGTGCTGCGGCGCGTGCTATCCACCCTGCCCGCCGATGCAAATCAATGACCCCGAACATTCCAAGTTTGCGATTTGGGTGGGTGGCAAGAACTCCAATGCGCGCGGCAAACCGACTTTCATGAAGATGGTTGCCTCCGGCATTCCCAACAACCCGCCGCGCTGGCCGGAAGTGGCCGAAGCGGTCAAGAACATCCTGCGCGTGTACAAGGAAGATGCCCGCCCGTGGGAGCGCATGGCCGACTGGATCGAACGTATCGGCTGGCCGCGTTTCTTCGAGAAGACCGGGTTGCCGTTCACCAAGTACCTGATCGACGACTGGCGCGGTTCACGCGCCAACCTGAACGCGTCGACGCACATTCGTTTCTGATGGGGGTGTTCTGATGAAATTCGGTATCGTCGTCAATGAAGGGCCGTATCAGCATCAGGCCAGTGACTCGGCCTACCAGTTCTGCAAGGCTGCGATCGAAAAGGGCCACGAGGTGTGGCGCGTGTTCTTCTATCACGATGGGGTGAATAACGCTTCCAGACTGACCGAACCGCCGCAGGATGACCGCCACATAGTGAACCGCTGGACCAAGCTGGCCGAGGAGCACAAGGGGGATCTGGTGGTTTGCGTCGCGGCGGCGTTGCGCCGTGGCATCAAGGATGAAAACCTGGCGCAGGGCTTCCGTATCTCCGGCCTGGGGCAACTGGTCGAAGCCGGTATCAAGTGTGACCGCTTGGTCACCTTCGGCGATTGAGGAGAATTCGATGAGCAATGTAAAAAAATTCATGTTCGTCAACCGCAAGGCACCCTACGGCACGATCTATGCGCTGGAGTCGCTGGAAGTGGTGCTGATTACCGCCGCCTTCGATCAGGATGTGTCGCTGGTGTTTCTGGATGACGGCGTGTACCAGTTGAAGAAGGGGCAGCAGACCAAAGGCATCGAGACCAAGAACTTTTCGCCGGCTTATCGGGCGCTGGAGGACTACGACATCGAAAAACTTTATGTCGAAAAGGAATCCATGCAGGCGCGCGGCCTCACCGAGGAAGACTTGCTGGTGAAAGTCACCGTGTTCAGCCGCGCCGAGATAGGCGCGTTAATGGACGAGCAAGATGTGGTTTTGAGTTTTTAAGGAGAATCGTTATGTTGCATATCGTCAATCGATCGCCATTGTCCGCCAACGCGCTGGAAAGTTGCCTGAACACTGCGGCGGGCGGAGATATTCTGCTCATCGAAGACGCGGTCTACGCGGCCACTTCGGGCAATGTATTTGAAGAAAAGCTGCGCGCGGCGATGGGGCGTTTCAGAATCAGCGTGTTGCGCCCTGATGCCGAGGCGCGCGGCTTTGGCGATCGCATCATCGAGGGTGTTTTTCCTGTCGATTATGCGGGCTTCGTCGAATTGGCCGCTGCCAACAAGACCTGCCAATCCTGGCTGTAAGGGGAATTTTGCGTAGCGATTTGTTTGCAGAAATCAAGATTGCCTTTCTCGTTTGTCCCCTCTCCCGCAGCGCGGAGGAGGGTTAGGGAGGGGGTTTCGGGGGGAAAGGAACTCTCACGCGACAAAAACTGTAGTTGTGTATTAACCCACAAATTTTCACAAGGAGATCCAGCATGTCCAATATCGAAGTCGACGGCAAAAGTTACGAAACGGATGAAGAAGGTTACCTGACCGACCTGACGGATTGGAATGTCGATGTTGCAAATTACATCGCGCAAACCGAGAACATCAATATGACCGATCAGCATTGGGAAGTGGTCAATTTCCTGCGCGAGTATTTTGAGGAATATCAGATTGCTCCCGCAGTGCGCGTGCTGACCAAATCCATCGGCAAAAAGCTGGGCGCAGACAAGGGCAACAGCGAATATCTGTATGGCCTGTTCCCCTATGGCCCGGGCAAACAGGCGTGCAAGATTGCCGGCTTGCCGAAGCCGACCGGTTGCATTTAACCGACACCAGACGGTAGCAATCTCCCATGGCAAGCATCCTGTTCGCGATTCTGTTCTATCTGGCGACCCTGCTGTTTGTCGTTGGGCTGTTGCACCGTATCCGCAGTTACGCAAATACCCCGGCGCCGCTGAAAATACCGACCACCCCCGCTCCGACCACTACGGGCGGCGTGGTGCTGCGCATGGCGCGCGAAGTAGTGCTGTTCGAAAGCCTGTTCAAGGCCAACCTGTGGACATGGGGCATGGGCTGGCTGTTCCATGCCAGTTTGGCGCTGGTGCTGCTGCGCCACCTGCGTTATTTCACCGAACCGGTGTGGGGCTGGATCGCATTCATCCAGCCATTCGGTGTGTACGCCGGAATTACCATGCTGCTGGGGTTGTGCGGGTTGTGGGCGCGCCGTCTGCTGGTCGAGCGCATCCGCTATATTTCGACGCCATCCGACCACCTGATGCTGGTACTGCTCATCGTCATTGCCGCCTCCGGCCTGCTGATGAAATTCGTTGCGCATACCGACGTGATTGCCGTCAAGAGTTTTTCCCTCGGGCTGATGCGTTTCGACATTCAGCCGCTGCCCGCAGACTTCACCCTGTATCTGCATTTGTTGCTGGTGGCATTGCTGCTGCTAATTTTCCCCGTCAGCAAGCTGTTGCATGCGCCGGGAGTATTTTTTTCACCAAGCCGCAACCAGGCCGACAACCCGCGCGAAAAGCGCCATTTGAGCGCTTGGGCTGCCAAGCTGGAATCGGAGAAGTAACATGGCGGACATCACTGCACCGGCCTATCGTGTGATCCCCATCATCCCGGCGTTGAAACCGGGCGCGATGGAAGGGAAGGGGCCGTTCGTCGCCAGCGACAAGATCAACGAGGCGATCGGTTTTCCGGGAAAACTGGTGGAAGACTGGCACGACCGCGCCATCGCAAAAATGGGCGAGCTGCTGTCCAAATACCGTTCGCTCAAAGTGTACATGGATGCCTGCGTGCATTGCGGCGCCTGCTCCGACAAATGCCACTATTTTATTGGCACGCAAGACCCGAAAAACATGCCGGTGGCGCGGCAGGATTTGATGCGCAGCGTGTATCGCCGCTACTTCACCTTGCCCGGCAAACTATTCCCAAAACTGGTTGGCGCGCGCGACTTGACGCGCGAAGTGCTGGACGAGTGGTACAA
>CAZMWC010000020.1:0-15888 GCA_964569805.1 uncultured Gallionella sp. | reverse complement strand
TGATGAAGCAAGGAGTCGGAGCACCGCTATGTTTCAATCCTCGCCCGCGCCGAGGCGCGGGCGCTACTCGTAAATCACGCCATGAACCTCCAATTGATAACGTTTCAATCCTCGCCCGCGCCGAGGCGCGGGCGCTACTATGCTGGCAGGCGCAGAACGCTGCCTGTTCAGCGCGTTTCAATCCTCGCCCGCGCCGAGGCGCGGGCGCTACAGTCCGCTTCCAACGCCTTGAGTTGCAACGTTTAAAAGCCAACTTTGCGCGAACCCCGGAAAAATTGCTTTTCCGAAGCTTGCACATTTCTTTGTGCGAAGAAATATTTCTTCTCCGCACAATGTGTTACCCGATGCGCGAACCTGCCGGGTTTGTGTCGCTGCTTGTGGTTCGCGCTTGTTCATATTACCAGTGGTCCTTCGAAATCCACGGCGCGGAAGTGACCGTGTTCTTTGATGTGCAATTCTACCGGTTCGGTGAGGCGATATAAACGCAGGCAGTCTTCTTTTTCGTTTATTTCGGTGAGCAGTTCGCGTTCCAGTTCTTCGTATTGCATCTGGTTGACACGGCATTCGAATACGGAATTCTGTACGCGCTGGCCGATGCTTTCGCACACCTTGGCCACGCGGCGCAGACGGCGGCGACCTTCTTTGGTTTCGGTGGATACGTCGTAGGCGACGATGATGAGCATGTCAGCGCGAAAGATACGGAAGGTAGGTTTCAGTTTCGCCGCGTATGTGGCGCGCCAGCAGGCGTGCCTGAATTTGCGGTAGTAGGCCGATAGGCATTTTTGTTTCCAGCAGCGGGTGGGTGATTTCTTCCTGTTTGCGTTCCTGATAGGCCACGACGACGGCGCGTCTGGTATCGCCTTCCAGCAAGACCGCGCCGCCTTCGCGTTCCACAAAATCATTCGCGCTGATCTGGCCGCGATTGATGAGGGTGAGCACCAAACGGTCGGCCATGATGGCGCGGAACTCCTCCATCAAGTCCAGCGCCAGCGCGGCGCGACCGGGACGCACGGCATGGAGAAAGCCAAGCTGCGGATCAAGGCCGACGGCTTCGAGCGCGGAGCGGCAGTCATTCATTAGCATGGAATAAAGGAAGGAGAGCAGGGCGTTGATGCGGTCACGCGGCGGTCTCCGTGTGCGGCCATCCATGGCGAAGTGTTTGCGCGCATCGGGGCGGACGATGCCGTTCATGGCGGAGAAATAAACTTTTGCCGCATCGCCTTCGACGCCGCGCACGCTGTCGAGATCGGCTGCCAGCGGCAGGTTACGCACCGAGGCGCGTAACGCGGTTGCTGCTGCTGTGAGTGCCTTGGCATCGGATTCATCGGACGCTTCGCGCGCACCGCGCAGTAAAACCTGACGGGCATTACGCAACTTTCCAGCGATCATCGCGCGTGATACATTCAGCGCGAAAGTGCTATCTCTCGCCTGTCGATGCTGCGCCTGCCGCAGCAGGATGTTGCCGGAAACTGCGCCCTCCAGCCGTGCCTTGAATCGCCCGTTGCCATCCAGCAGTACAAGGCTGATGCCGTCGTCCGCGCAACGGTGCATCAGTGCGGGCGAAATCATGATGTTGCCCAGACACACCACGCTGCCCAGATGATGCAGCGGCACTTGCAGCTTCTTCACGCGCTCTACATCCACGCGCAAGGTGTCGTTCTCCAAGTGCAGGTAGGAGTGGGGTGTCATCACATACAGCGTATTGAGTATTTGGCGGGCCATTGGGCGTAGCGGCGTGGCAGAAATAAACCGGGAGGCTCTGGTTTAACCGAACAGCCGTTCCAGCAGTGCATCGCGTCCTATTTGTTGCGCCTCGGCCACATCGCCGAGAATGGCGGAAAGCGTGCCTATGCGTAGCGGATCGTGCAGGGGGATGGTGACATGATGCTGATGCGGCGCATCGCAAGTCAGGCGTACATGGCTGCCTGTCTGGCGCGTTTGGCGGTAGCCAAGTCTGGAAAGGAGCCTGACCAGCTCGGCGCCGGTCAGGTCGCGCGGCAGCCTCATGCCGCCAGCACCTCTTCCTGCACGATATGCAATCGTATAACTTTAGGCATATCGCCCTCATCGAAATGGCAATGCACGGCATCCTGCACCATGCGACGCAACTCCGGCAATGTATCTGCCTCGGAAAATATGGATACGCCCAATGCACGCGCGGTGTAACCGCCTTCGGGAGATTGCTCTACGAGAAACAGAATTTCACTCATTACGCCCTCCATTCACAATCTGAAATACGCGGCAAGTATAGCCCGAAATTTTGCGGCATCCCTTGATCATTCATCGACCTCGAATAACGTAGCAGCCATCTCGCGCTGCTTTGCAATTTCCGCCATCGCCTGCGGTTGGCAAATATCATTCAGCGAACACTCCTTGCAGCGCGCATCGTTCGCTGGTGGCGGCAGCTTGCCGGAAGCCAGCATGGCGCGGATGGCGGCGACGGTGTTTTCCACTTGCTGGCGCAATTCTGGTGTGATGGCAACCTCGCGGCGGCGGCGCGAAGTGTGGTGATAAATCGCGCCGTTCAAAATTACCTTGTCGAACATTTCTTCCAGACACATTGCCTGCGCGGCGAGTTGCAAATCATCGTTCAGCCGCTGCTTGCGTGCGCCATGCTTGTATTCCACCGGAAAAATATTTCCATCAGGCCAGAATTCCACCACATCGCATTTTCCGATTAAGCCAATCCGCTCAGACCATACGGGCAAGGTATATTCAGCCCGCGCGCCTTCGTGCGTTGTTATCCATCCAGATTGATCGACGCGCTCATGTTCGGCATTGCCGCGTGAGGTATGAATATTGTCGGTGAATTCGCTTTCAAGATAAATTAAACCGCATCGCCGAGGGCAATAGGTGTATTGGTTGAGAGCGGAGATGTTGATGGGTTCAATCTCAGCCATGGTTGCGCCTTAAGCGGCAATCCTCTGTTCAACTTGCGTCAATAATTCACGCACATTTTCAATTTCCATGTGTGCCATGCGCAACATGGAACGAGTTCGCTTAAGGTCGACCATGCAGCACTCTCCCTTCACGATGCGCTCTGCCAACGACATGGTTCAAAGAGTTTTTCCAGCGATCAAACTCTTCCCGGCTATACAGCAGAATATCCTTGGAAATTGCCAACCCCCTTAACGCCATATACAAGCGCGCCGCTTCCTTCCGGCGACTACGCTGGGGCGAAAACGGCTCTGATTCAACCACGAGCAAATCAACGTCGGAATCGGGGTGCGCATCACCTCGCGCACGAGAGCCGAAGAGGATTATTGTCTCCGGCGATACTTCGCGGACGATGGTTTCCACCATTTGGTGCAGCAGGACTTCGTCGTTACTGGAATGGGTTGGGGTCATTTGGAACCTCCTTTTTATTCGTGCCTTTTGTGCAATCTCACATCTTTAGGCAAGTTGGCATTATCTATATTCAAAAAACTGAACACTGACGTGAGAACAAATCGTCATCTGCATATTTAAAGCACTGCTCCGCCTTGTGCTGAAAACTCTTCAACTTGCAGAACACCTGCCATGTAACCAATAAAATCGTTATAAGTGAGATTCCATTCATACAAATTCGGATATCGCTCGAACTGTGGAACTCTCAATGAATCAATGCGAGTCCCCCATATCTGTACACTGCAATTTTGAATCTCCTGCCATGAAACCTTATCCCAATTTTTCAAACGCTGCTTAACCGCATCGTTCACCACGGCCGTATAGGTGTTCGCATCAATTACGCGGAACAATGCGTAAACTTCTGGAAAATCCTTAGCATCCTCAAAATCGCGGATTTTATCTTTCAACCCACTTAAACAAATTTCCCGCCGCAAGGCTTCTTTACAATCGTCCGGCGTAATTCGATCTTCTGCGAACATTGTTTCGAGCACCTTTGATGAGTCTTTGAAGCCGGGATGAAGCCGAAGCAAGTCGGTTTCTTGCAATGCAAATGACCAAACTTCAGATTGTCCAAATTCTTGATGACGATTTACACGCCCACCTACCTGAATCAAACTTACTAAACTTGCGCTTTCTCTCAGGCCTATTCGGAAAGAAAAATCAACACCAGCCTCCACACACGATGTTGCTACCAGCGTCCAATCTGCCAGCACGTTGTTGCCCGGCTCCGACCGTAGTCGCGCAAGTCGCCCTTTGATATAGGCCAAAGTTAATTCACGATCATTTGGTGTTAAAGCAGTGGATAAATGTTCAACCTTATCTCTCCCATCTTGTTCAGATATTGCCTTAGCAATGACCGCAGCCGATTGAACAGTGTTGACAATCAGAAGTCTTGGGCCAGGAATATTTCGCAGCCATGCAAGCAAATCTTTCACGTTTAATGCGTCCAGTTTTTGCTTATACACCACTCGCTGTGTTTCGCTTTCTACAAGACGGGTTCGCATTTCTCCGGTTACAAGCTCTGGAAGTTTCGCGGGTGGATCAACGAAGTCCGACAACTCCCAAAACCGCGTCAGTGAACCGGAGCCGAACACAAAATGACAACCCCAGTCTTGAGCAAGTTCCTGTAACCATCGCCATGTCTGTGGCCATAAATGCGCAGGCAAGGCGGCATGAGCTTCGTCAATGAACACGGCAGAGCCCGCCAGATTGTGTAGTTTGCGTAACGCAGCTGGTTGGTTGCTCGCCAAGGTTTCAAAAAATTGCACTGCCGTAGTAACTACAATCGGAGCCTGCCAAAGTGCCGTGAATTGTCGTGCATCCGGGCTTGAGAACTCTGCACGATGGTGATGCGCAACCACAACCTCATTAGTATTTTCTCCATCAAGGACGAGTGCCTTGCGGTAAACATCAACAGACTGATTGATGATGTTGGTATAGGGCAATACGACAAACACGCGCCGCAAACCTTTGTCATGTGCTGCCTTGAGCAAGTGCGCCATCACGGCGGTTGTTTTGCCTGTACCTACTGGGCTGTCGCAAGCATATAGAGAGGGCTGGGTGTCTGCGTCACGACACGTTTCATATACTGCTTGCCGCGCCTTTGCGCGGTCATCGGCAACGTTACCTAACGAGTTCACATACTGGTCAAGCGCCCTTATCCGTTCCAGCGGACGAAGCAGGTTGGGGTTGTTTTGAACTGCTTCACCGTAGTGATGCGCTGTATCACCATGATCTGCATCAACCAAGCACGATAGTGCTATGCGAAGTAGCATCTGCGGCTGAGGCAGTTCGATGTTATTTGGGGCTATGAAATTCAACTTGTCGAGGTCTTGCCGATGCCGGTCAAGGTATTGCTGTAATCGCTCATTGGTCAGTGCAGCCGTCTTTTCGTCACGAAGAAATTGGTCACCTTTGTTTACTTCTGATGAGAACGATTGCAGCCCGATGTGGTGAGCGTAGGAAATAAATGCAGCGAGCTGATGCCATTGCTCTCCCAAACTCAAAAGATGAGCTACCCCAGCATCAACATGCTGCACAGGCAGTTTTTTGGCGGAAACATTGCCGTTGAGCACCGCCTGATTTTCATCATCGAGCTTACCCATATCATGAAACTCACCTGCGTGAGCGGCCACTGCTTCCAGCAAACGGCCATACCTTGTTGCATAGTGCCCTGCTTTTGCGGCGTTTTCTTGCGCACGATGCCGCGTCTCGATGACGTGTTCGCGGTATTCCTGAACAGGAATGCCACGATCCAAGCGGGCACTGTGCGCGAGATAACTCATACAAGATTTACAAGATCAACGCACACGACTTTATTTTTCAAGTCATCTGGCAAGCCATTCGGCTCGTCATAGTCATCCCAACTGGTGGATGGCTTATTGGCATCAATTTTCTTCTTCGGTTTCAATGCGTCAATCAAGGCGAAGTCAGAGCATGAACCCAGCGGGTTGTTATGCTCGCAATACCAGGCATGGCGAATTTCGACAAACGGACGCGCGTGTGAGCGTGTGTGCGCATATGCGTGTTGGATCAGTTTTTTGAACAACTCGATGTCTTGCACCGTGCAGCCAGACTTAAGCGCCATGGTTGGGTTTACGAAAAACGGCATGCAATACACGCCGTGTTGGACAAAGCGGTAGGCCATTGGAGCCATGCCTGCGGTCTTGCCTTCTTCTACTCCGGCCTTGTTGGTGTTGGTATGACGCTCAATATCAATTGGGGCAATGGATACGCCAAGGCCAATCTGCACGACTCCCGTTTTGATAGTACCCTTGTCCATTGCATCTTCGAGAAACGTATTGCCGAATACGCGGCCATCCCAATACTTCTTCTGAAATTGGCCGTTTTTAAGTTCGTCGTTGATTGTTGTTCTGTTACGCCCGCGCGATTCAAGTATGGCGAACTCCTCAGGATTTAACTTCATCTGTTCATTGAGAACCTGCCAAACATCAGCCTGCTTATCCTCGACGAGGTCACGCAATTTGCGTTTGTACGACACTGGTGAAATCTCGCCTTTCCCATCCGGCCTCTGGCGCGGGTCGCTTTCCCGGTCTGGGTCACCGTTAGGGTTGGAATTGATGACCTCAATGATTAACAAACCTGTTGCACGTTTGATCTTGTTTTCTGTATTGCTCATAATTTTCTCCTGAGTCGTTATTAACTATCGCTAAATTTAGCTTTCGTTCTTGGCAAGGTAGCCAAGCATCATTTGCGCTTTATCAGCGTCTGCACATCTGTCTGGAATACTGGCAAGCGCGACATCCGAGCACACCTTGCCAAGTTCCGAGAGAAACCATCCCGCAAGCTTGCCCTCATCACCTTTAGCAGTTCTGGCCCATGCCTGGTAGGGCAAGATGCGTTGTGCATAAAGTGCCAATGCTTTTCCCGGCTCTTCCAGTGCTGTTGTCATCAGTGCATTGCCAATCAGTTGTGACGGGACACTCCCTTTCCTTACATGCTGGCAATAGTGATAATGAATCTGATCGGCCAAGCTCAGCATTCTGCCAATTAGATATGGAGCAGTTTTCATGTAGTCCCCTTTCTTCCATCCAAGTTTTGCCAAAAGTAATCCCAGTATTGCAGGTAGTAGTAGCTTCTGTTTGTCGTACTTTCCATTGACTTTGTGTATGCCGCCTTGATGCTGGGTATGTGCAATCGCTATCATCAAATTCCCACTATTGCGTATAGCCGCATGCAAAGCTCTTTCCAGCAGCGGTTGGAGCCTCACCCCTTCATCAAGCAACAAACCAATACCATCCGAACTTGAAAATTCACGGACTCTTTTCTTCGCGTCATCCGCTGCTTTCGGCCAAGGGGTGTTAAGGCACCAGATCACTTCCAGCGGAAATGGAACTTCCAATGGATTCCATTCTGGTTTGGCACCTTTTTCTTTGCTCCATTGTTTGATTTTAATCGCGGGTACGTTGCCACAGCTTGTTTGCCATTCTGTAGCAGCGGCAATCAATCGGTCAGCGGAATACTGTCGGTTACATGAAATCTGTGTTCTTGCCAGATCCATTTTGCGCAAAGCAAAGACGCGTATTTCAACTTCTTTTAGTGGGCGCGAAATCGTATGCAGTGCCTTGGTCACATCTTCCGCATAATCCACAAAGCGTGCAGACTGTGTCGCTGCGTTTGTTGGTGAGCCACCAAACATGGCAACGGCAGCGACAGGTTCTTTGGGTAGCTCAGATGGGTAAACAAGCAAAATTTCCGTATCATCACGAGCAAAGGAAACGCTTCCCCATGTCTTATCTTTTCGTTCCTCATCCGTAAGCCATTCCAATGCACCCTTAACTCGCTTGCGAACTTCTTTCCCTGCTACAAATGATGTTGCGCCAGCCCGGCGATAGCGGGTTTGACATGGTGAGTCTGAACTCATGGCGCGCAATATGACACCACCCAATAAAGGTACACTTACTTTCGCAAATTTATTTTGCCATTCATCGCTTGTTAAACCAAAAGCATCCGCGTTATTACTCAAGGCAACGCCATCCGACATCTCATCACTTTTGTGATTCAGCAGTTGCTGATTAAGCCAACGGTGTATTTTTGGATTCGCCGCAGGCAATGGAAATGCGGAAAGGCCGTCTGTCAATTCCAGAATGAGCTGAATATCGTTCTTTGGCGGATTTGTACCGGAATGCAGCAGAAAACCAACGTACTTGTCGCAAGCACTTGGATTTTTAAGGATGCGATCTTTCAAAAACACCGCAAGTTGTTTAAAGAAGTTATCTGCCGTTGTTTTACGACAGCGTTCAATCAGCGCGGTCATTGCGCGATACTCATCAGGTGGTATGCCTAGCATTGCGTTTAGCTTCGATGGAATACTATCCAAGCATGTAGCAACACGCCTTTTGTCCTCTTCACCCCACAGTGCATTGCCATTGCCTGCATAGTGTTCAAGTGTCTTCTCCGCATCAGCACTCAGCACTTGAGTTTTTTTTAATCCTTTCAACCAGTCATCAAATTCTTTCTTCTCAGCATCTTTTGCTCCGCTTCCCGCATAGGCTTTATACAAAGGGCGCACATTGAAACAAGGAAACGAAAAACCATTAGCACCACTTTGCCACTTCCTAAGACTCTCGATACCAGCACTGTCTTCGATTGATTCAATATCAGCAATTGCGCCGTCTTGCGCCAAGTAAACTTTGAAACAAGGCTTGACCTTAGTTACGTTTGGCAGCTCCTTCAAGTCGGGATGCCATTCAGTGGGCACAATTCCGGCCTTCTCCAAGCTCAATGACAACTCATAAAGTTCATTTAACATTGGTCACGTCCTTGAAGGTGAGTACACCTTCGGTTATGTCCACATCATTGTCGTAAACATATTGAAGCTCACTATTCAGGCCATTTGGAAAAACTTGGCGCAACATGCTTGGAATCCGTAGATTGATGTCGCGCATCACTTGGGTCGTTTGCCGAAAGGAGCCGACATAGTCTGGTGCAAACTCCTTCCAGCCTAAGAAGGGTATAGAAAAGCACTGGCCGCGTTTCAGTCTGCGGTTGAACATTTCTTGATAAGCATGTTCAGGCGATGTGGTTTTACTTTGCCACGTTTTGGTACGTTCGGTCATTACTCCGTTTGTTTTTGGGTTGCGCCGGATTTCGGCATGCAAACGGTAACAAGGGTTAATCAGTGCCGAGGCCAAAAGCTGAAAGCTGCCTCCAGATTGGATAACTGCGCTCTTGCGCAATGGCCCACCATAATTCGTGTTGTAGCCGTGATATACGATGGGTGCGCATACCTCGATTTTGGTTGGAATAACCTCGACTGCCTGTATCCACAAAATGGACTCGAAGATGCCTTTTACGGCTGAATATGTTGGCGCAGGATAGCTAACCGGGGAGTCTCCGGTGTCGGGTCTAGTCCACATGGCCGTTGGGCCAGAAATTTCTAGTGCTATAGAATATTTTTTCCCCATTTCAAGTTCTCCACTTAATATGTTTCGGCCATTTTACATACAAGCCTATTTAGAAATGCTCTGTATGAATGTGGCATGTTGAGATATGGCATTTGCTCTATTTTCACAAATCAAAATCGCCCCCTTTCAACCAACTCCTCAATCTCGGCAACTGTCACAAACGGTTTTTTCCGCAGAACATCCGCCGCGAATGCCAACGCTGCCGACACGTCTTCCGGCGTGATGTGCGGATAGGCTTCCACGACTTTTTCAACACTCCAGCCGGAGGCCATGCAATCCAGTATCAATTCGACAGAGATGCGAGTGCCCGCAACGATAGGCTTGCCGGCCAGAATTTCCGGGTTAGTGGTAATTCGATTTGTCCAGCGACTATTCATGCTCATACCCGCCACCTCACTTCCACCCTAACCCTATCCCACGGATTGCTGCTGTTCGCAAGCCCTACTATCGCCGCTTCCAGCGTTTCTCCTCTATCCAGCAATTGCGACACGGCAGCATTATCCAACCGTGGAATGTAGCCCAGCTTGCGGCCTTGCCAGTCCACGCGCACGGCGCGGTCGTCGTATTTGTTGTCTGTTTCACGAACCAGATGCAACGATTGTCCTACAGCCAGTTGCGGCCAAAGCGCTTCGCCGTGGTGGTACTGGAATCCGGCGAGAGGGGCAGTCTGCAAGGTTTTCGATATCCCAAGGTTCGGCTTGGCGTGCGCAATCGCGGGCAGGGCGAAGCCGCCGATCAGTGCCGTGAGTGATTTCAGGAATGCGCGCCGCGACATGGTGTCCCCTTTGGGTTTCAGACAGTGACCATTATTCACACCCACAAGCTCAAAACATGAGCTCGTCATTCATTTTTTGTTATGCAGCATTTTTTGTATTTCTTGCCGCTGCCGCACGGGCAGGGGTCGTTGCGTCCGACTTTGGGTTCGGGGCGGATGTAGGGTTCGTAGTCGTGGTACGAACTCAGGTAACCCGTGTCTTGGTTCAGCGCGCGTTGTAACTCTCGATCGTCTTCTTCCTTCCAGCGTATCTGGCGCAGGATGATGGCGTCCGGTTCGTAAAATCCCCACGGATCGGTGAAGCGCTCCGGCTTGGTTGTTGTTTCCGAATAGGCTTTTTGTATGCAGCTCCTGTCGAATTGTTTGCCCAAACCGTGTTGCCTGTCCGCCATGTTTTCCAGCAAGGCGCGATATTCGGCGCGCGGATAATCCAGCAGCGTGTTTCCCGCCAACAGGCGTAAGCCCCAGTCTTCGTCTTCGTTGGTTACGATGCCGGCAAGCCAGACCAGTGCTTGTTCGAGCACCGCTGTCTCTTGTTTTGCGGCGGAGGAAATTACTGTCTCGATGGCGTTGGCGCGTATGTACCAGTCCACGTTTTTGTCTTCGCAGAGAGCTCGCAGGGCGGGTTGCGCCGAGCCCGGCTTGTTCAGGAATAGTGCGGGCCAGTAGCCGGCGAGCCAGTCTTGCAGGTCGTCGTCCTCTTGAGACATGCGGCGCATGAGTTCCACCAGCAGCAGTCCGGCTTGTTCGCCGGGAATCAAGCCGAGAATCATCGCCGTATGGAGGCGCAACCACCATTTGCCGGTGGCAATATCCTCGGGATCGTCGTCATATTCGTTCCAGAGGAAATCGTCCTCATGCAGTTGGCGCAAATATTCCGTCATCGCATCGCCGCAGCGGGCGCATGCGTCGATGACGTTGCGCGGGGCGCGATCATGGTCTTCGATGAGGAGGTCGGCGAGTTTGGACGGGCTGAGTTCGGCTAGCTTGGTGTCGGAATAGGATGGTAGTGGCAATTGCGTGTCGTTCATGGCATCGGGAGATAAGTCGGTTTTGAAAATTTCAGGCTCGATATTGTGCCAGAGCAGATGCCAGTTGCTTGTGTATCAGTTCGCGCAATTCTGGCGGTGAAATGACCTCGACTTCCGCCCCATGCTTGAGCGCGTCCATCACCAACTCGCGCGGGTCGGAGTAGGGGATGCGCAGTTCGTAGCCGCCGTTTTCGAGGATGCGGCCCTGCTGTTGCGGGTGCCATTGTTCTTCCGCGACCCAGCGGGCGCGTTGCGGGGTGAAATGCAGCACAGCGGTGTAATTAGGCTTTCCGGCAAAGATGCCGTAGCTTGAGGCGAAGTGCGCATCCAGTTTTTTCTCGGCGATGTCCTTGGCGCGCTTTTCCTGTGCCTTGGCTTCGCGCAGCCGATCCACGGCGAAGCTGCGCAGCGCATTGCGCTGGTGGCACCAGGCATCCAGATACCAGTTGTCGCGGTAATGGGTGAGGCGCTGCGGCGAGATTTCGCGTTGCGATTCTTCATCGTTGCTGCGCCCGTGGTAGCGGATGGCGAGGCGTTGCCGTTGCAGCAGTGCGCTTGCCACGGTCTGGAAGTGTTCGCCTGAAGCATCGCGTCCCGCCATGCGCAGGATGCGCACGCGCTTGGCGATTTCGCTGGAATCGTGTTGCCCGGCGGCGAGCAGTTTTTCGACGCGCTCCTTGATCGGCTTGAGGTGGCTGCCGAGCAGGCCGGGCTGTAGTTGTTCGAGCAATTGCTGGGTGGTGAGCAGAGCATGGAGTTCGGATTCATTGAACCAGACACCGGGCAGTTCAAAAGTTTGTCCAGCCCGCGTGTCGTAGTAGTAGCCATTGCGTTCGCGGTCGTATTCGAGCGGCGCATTGAAATACAGCTTCATTTCCTGAATGATGCGCTTGACGGTGGCGCGCGAACATTCGAGCTCTTGTTCAAGTGTGGAGCGGGAGACGGGGTTGCGGCGTGAGGAAATCACGCGGTGCAGTTTGTAGATGCGTTGCAGGCGATCCATGATTGTCAGGTCTCCGATGCTGATCTTTTCGCCATTTCCTTATTTGTAGCCCGGATGCAGCGATAGCTTGCGTAGGGCGCAATAACCAACGGGCATTGCGCCGGATGTGTTAATCGGGTACGAATTTTTCATACGGCGCAATGCGCTACGCTTATTGGCGCCCTACGGTGTGCGCCTTACGCGAGTTGTGTGATTCGCGGTGGAGCAATAGATGGTTCTCGTTATCGCAGATGATAAACTCTTCGCCATGAAAAATGTGCATTTGGTTATTTGCGATTTATTCCTGCCGACAGACATTGCCGCCGAAGTTTGTGCGGGCTTGCATTTGCCCGCGCTGGAGAAGATGCTGGCGCGCGGCATTTCGACAGGCTCAGCGCGAGCGGATGTTTTGGGGTTGTCGCTGGAAAATGAGCTGTGCGGGTTATTCGGGATGCCGTGCGGGGAGGGGATGCCGATTGCGCCTGTTTGTGCGGCGTTTGACGGGCTGGGCGAGGGTTGCTGGCTGCGCGCCGATCCGGTGCATTTGCGTTTGCAGCGCGAGCAGGTGGTGCTGTTGCCGGATGTGGTCGTCAGTGTGGATGAGGCAGGGCGGTTCTGCGCCAGCCTAAACGAGTATTTTGTCGGGCAGGGTATGGAATTTTTTGCGCCGCACCCGCAGCGCTGGTATGTGCGGCTGGATAAATTGCCGGATGTCGAGATGGTGGCGTTGTCGCAAGTTGCCGGGCGGAATATTGATGGTTTGTTGCCCGGTGGTGTTGAGGCGACGCGCTGGCGGCAGGTGTTTAACGAGATTCAGATGCTGCTGTTCGCGCATCCGCTCAATGCAGATCGCGAAGCGCGCGGCGAGTTGCCGGTCAATGGTGTGTGGCTGTGGGGAGTGGGGCAGGCGGGCAGGTTGCCGCCGCCGCAGAAAAATTATGACAGTGTGAGTTCGGACGAGGTGTTGGTGGAGATGCTGGCGGCGGCGGCGGGTATTCCGTTTTTGGAATGGGGCGATCCCCTCTCCCTAACCCCGCTCCGCGCCCCACGTGCATGGCTGCATCCATGCACGGCTGCGGCGGCGCGAGGCATGTCTCGCGCAACCCCGCCTCCGCCCCAGGGGGAGAGGGGATATTCATCGGGCGACAGGCAATTGCTGGTGTTCACGGGATTGCGTTCGGCGTTGCGGCGCGGCGATCTGGCTGGCTGGCGCGATGTTTTGCAGGATTTTGAAACAGGTTATGCGCAGCCGTTGTGGCAGGCGTTGCGCGCCGGAGAAATCTCGCAACTGCGGATAGATGTCCTGGGGGGTGATGACCGCAGGCGAGTATCGTTGACTCGTGCCGATGCCTGGGCGTTCTGGCGGCGCAGCAAGGGGCTTGCCGGATACTCAATGAGTTAGAATGGGCGTAATAAGTCACCGGGGGTGAGCATGTCTTTCTGGGATACCGCAATTCGTTTCTTCTGGCGCGATGAGACCCCGCCCGTGTTGCTGATGGCGTTTGGTCTGGCGGCAATCCTGCTGCATTACCGCAGGGAAGAGCGCCAGAGCCTGTTCAATACGCTGGGTTTTTTCTTGTTTTGTCTGGCCGGGCAGTTTGCCAGCAGTCTGGTGCACGCGCTGCAATTCGCCAATGCGGCAGCCGCTTTCCACGAGGCATTTTTTATCGGCGCGGGTATCGCGCTGATCCGCCTGTGGGGGTTGCTGATTTTCCGCATGGTGCTGCCGCTGATCAAGCTGTCGCCGCCGCGCATTACCGAAGATATTATCGTCATTGCGGCCTATATCGCATGGGGCTTGGCGCGGTTGCGCTACGCCGGGTTGGACTTGGGCAGTATCGTGGCGACTTCGGCGATGATTACGGCGGTGGTGGCGTTCGCCATGCAGGATACGCTGGGCAATATTCTCGGCGGGTTGGCGTTGCAACTGGACAACTCCATCGAGGTCGGTGACTGGATCAAGGTGGATGATATTTCCGGGCGCGTGGTGGACATCCGCTGGCGCTCCACGCTGGTCGAAACACGCAACTGGGAAACGGTGGTGTTCCCCAACAGCCAGTTGATGAAAAATAAATTTTTGGTGCTGGGGCGGCGCACCGGGCAACCGGTGCAATGGCGGCGCTGGGTGTGGTTCGATGTGGGGTTGGAGACACCGCCGCCCAGGGTGATCAGCCTGATCGAGGAAGCCATCCGGCAATCCGAGATTGCCAATATAGCCAAGGAGCCTGCGCCGAATTGTGTGTTGATGGAAGTCAGCAATGTTGGCTACGCCCGTTATGCGTTGCGCTACTGGTTGACCGATCTGATGCCGGACGACCCGACCGATGCGATGGTGCGCTGGCACATCATGACGGCATTGCAACGTTCCGGTATCAAGCTGCCGATGGAGGAGCGCGGCATCTTAATCACCAAGGAAAATGAAAAGTACGAAGAGATGCTGCACCACCGCGAAATTTTGCTGCGCATCAAAACGCTGAAAAAAGTGGAGTTGTTTTCGCAGATGAGCGAGGAGGAAATGGCGGCATTGGCCGAGCGGTTGCGGTTCTCGCCGTTCGCCAGGGGCGAGATCATTTCCAGGCAAGGCGCTACCGCTCACTGGTTGTACATCATCATCAGCGGTGAGGCCGAGGTATATCTGGAAACGCCGGATGGCGGCAGGCGCGTCTTACGCGATCTGGGCAAGGGCAATTTCTTTGGTGAAATGGGCCTGATGACCGGCGCGCCGCGCTCCGCTTCGGTGCTGGCCAAGACCGACGTGGAATGTTATCGGCTGGACAAGGAGATGTTTGAGGAAATCCTGCACCAGCGCCCGGGTATTGCCGAGGAAATGTCGCAGGTGCTGGCGATGCGCAAGGCCGAATTGGACGACCTGTTGCTGGGCATGGGTGCGGAAAGCGTGCACCGCGACACCACGCAGCATTCCGGTGAGATTCTGGCCACCATCAAGCGGTTCTTCGGATTGAGCGGCTAATCCTGTATCATTCCACCCGGATCAACAAGAGCGCCGAGTCATGAAAATTACTTTTCTGGATTTTGAACAACCCATCGCCGAGCTGGAAGAAAAAATCGAGCAACTGCGCTATGTGCAGGACGATTCGGCACTGGACATCGCGGATGAGATTTTGCGCTTGTCCAAGAAAAGTGTGGCATTGACCAAGGACGTTTACGCCAAGCTTACGCCCTGGCAGATTTCGCAAGTATCGCGCCACCCGCAGCGCCCCTACACGCTGGATTACATCAAGCACCTGTTCACCGATTTTGAAGAGCTGCACGGCGACCGCGCGTTTGCCGATGATAAGGCTATCGTCGGCGGCCTGGCGCGTTTCAACGGGCAGAGCGTGATGGTGATCGGCCACCAGAAAGGCCGCGACACCAAGGAAAAAATTGCGCGCAATTTCGGTATGCCGCGCCCGGAAGGTTATCGCAAGGCGATGCGCCTGATGCGTCTGGCGGAAAAATTCGGCATCCCCATTCTGACTTTCATCGATACCCCCGGTGCCTATCCCGGCGTGGGCGCGGAAGAGCGCGGCCAGTCCGAGGCGATCGGGCGCAATCTGTACGAAATGACCGAATTGCGCGTGCCGATTATCTGCACCGTGATCGGCGAAGGCGGCTCCGGCGGCGCGCTGGCGATCGCGGTGGGCGATGCGCTGCTGATGCTGCAATACAGCACTTACTCGGTGATCTCACCGGAAGGCTGCGCTTCGATTCTGTGGAAGAGCGCGGAAAAGGCCGCCGATGCGGCCGAAACGTTGGGTATTACCTCAACACGCCTGAAGGCGCTGG
>CAZMWC010000019.1:0-16311 GCA_964569805.1 uncultured Gallionella sp. | reverse complement strand
GTAGGGGCAATTCACGAATTGCCCGGGCGATTCGTGAATCGCCCCTACGGGGTGGCCGAACATCTCGTCATTTTTTGGCATCATTCAACTGATAAGAGGCTCGCGGGCATGGCAATTCGAGATTTGCGCTCCAGCACATGCCCGCGAGCTTTCTATCAGGTGTTTTGCACCACCACTTTCGGGAATACCGTGCTGTGGCCTTGCGCCATTTCCGCGACTTTTACCGCAATGCGGCGCGCGATCTGTTTATACGTTTTCGCGATGTTGCCGTCGGGATTAGCTACGACTGTCGGTTTGCCTGAATCGGTCTGTTCGCGAATGCTGATATCGAGCGGCAGGTCGCCAAGAAATTCGGTGTTGTAATCGGCGCACATCTTCTCGCCGCCGCCCGATCCGAAAATATGCTCTTCATGCCCGCATTTTGAGCAGATATGGGTGCTCATGTTTTCCACGATGCCAATAATTTTGATGCTGACCTTCTCGAACATCTTGAGGCCCTTGCGCGCATCCATCAGCGCAATGTCCTGCGGGGTGGTCACGATCACCGCGCCGGTGACGGGTACCAGTTGGGCCAGCGAAAGCTGGATGTCGCCGGTGCCGGGGGGCAAGTCCACAATCAGATAGTCCAGGTTATCCCAACGCGTCTGGCGCAGCAATTGATCCAGCGCCTGTGTGACCATGGGACCGCGCCAGATCATCGGCGTGTCATGGCCTTCAACGAGAAACCCGATCGACATCACCTGCAAGCCATGATTAGTCATCGGCTCCATCATATCGCCGCCGCTCGCTTGAGGATGGCCGGTAATGCCCAGCATGGTCGGTTGCGAAGGCCCATAGATGTCGGCATCCAGCACCCCGACGCGCGCGCCTTCGGCAGCCAGCGCCAATGCGATATTGACCGCAGTGGTGGATTTACCCACGCCGCCCTTGCCGCTCGCCACCGCAATGATATTCTTCACGCCCTTCACCAGCTCCGCGCCATGCTGCACCGCGTGCGCCACCACCTTGCTGGTCACGTTAGCGTTGATGCTGCTGCCCGGCAACGCCGCCTTGAGATGCGCCTCGACCATGGCGCGAAGCTCGCCCCACACGCTCTGCGCAGGGTAGCCAAGCACAATATCCAGCGAGATGTCGTTACCGCTAATCTTGATGTTCTTCACGGATTTTCCGCTGACGAAATCTTTTTTGGTATTCGGGTCAATCAAATTCTTCAATGCACCTTGTACATCGGCTTCGCTAAAACTCATTATCTACTCCTGAAAGTCATACAAAAAAAATTGCAAACTGATGTCAGCTTGCTTGGCTATTTTAACTCAAGGGTACCTCTAAAAATCCACCTTTGCGAGCATCCGCTTCGCGGATTGCCTGCTTAACCCACTTCATCCTGTGCGGGCGATTCGTGAATCGCCCCTACCGAATTATAGCTACCCCCTAAACCCGTTCAACCGTGGCTGCAGCCGCTCCCGCAACCGCCGCCGCTCTTCACTTCAGGGTAATCAGCGGGGTCACGGCTCTCCCCTGCTGCGGCCAGTTGTTCCAGGTAATACTGCCACAACTCTTCCTGATTTTCGCCCAACTCGCCAAGATGCTCCCATGTGTAAAGGCCGGAATCGTGCCCATCATCAAATACGATTTGCATCGCATAACTGCCTACCGGAAGAACTTCGCGGATAGCCACGTTTTTCTTGCCCACCTGCAATACTTCCTGGCCGGGGCCGTGCCCTTTCACCTCGGCCGACGGTGAGTACACCCGCAAAAATTCGTAAGGCAGCTGATAGCAAACGCTATCGCCAAACGCGATTTCAAGCAAACGGGATTGTTGGTGTAATTTAATTTCTGTTGGGTGCGCTGACATGATTGCAGTTTTGCTCCTTTTGCGTTCGTCGTTGTTAATGTTAAGTGATACGGGCCGAGTTAAAAAATAATTTATCCGGGTTATTTATCCGGGTTAAACGTCAGGATAAAGCGCGCGATCCCGGCAATATCGTCGAGCGCAAAATGGGGGAGCTGCGGATAGACCTCATCCATGTCTGTAACTATTGCGATCAGACCATCTTCGAGCGTGCAGCGCGGCGGCTTGGCGCACTCGCGGCGCAGCACTTCAATTTTGGGCGTGGCGCACAGCGAGAATCCTTCCGCCAGCACCAGATCGGCCTCACCCAAAAAACGTTGCGCCAACTGCTCCGGCTCACGCCCTTGGGTGGCATCGGCGACCACCTGCAACTCGGTGGTGGTCACCAGCATGCTCATCACCGCGCCCGCTTCCTTGTAGCGGTAGCTGTCCTTGCCCGGCGTATCCAGCACCACTTTGTGATGGGCATGTTTGATGGTGGCCATGCGCAGCCCCCGCGCAGTCAGATCGCGGATCAATTTTTCCACCAGCGTGGTCTTGCCCGCGCCGGAATGTCCGACGATGCTGAATACCGCCGGGTTGCCAACTGCCGGCGCGCTCATGGATGCGGTGTCACCCAGCTATCGCCCTGCGGGGTGATTTCTTTCTTCCAGATCGGCACGCGCTGTTTCAGCTCGTCTATCATCCAGCGGCAGGCTTCCAAAGCGGCGACTCGGTGCTCCGCGCCCGCCGCGATGAACACGATGTTGTCGCCGCCCTTGACCGTGCCGATGCGGTGCACGATACGCGCATCCAACAAGCTGTATTTTTCGATAGCGTCGCTGCGCAATTTTTTCATCTCGGACAGCGCCATGCTGCCGTAGGCATCGAAGCTGATCTCTTCGACATCGCGGCCTTCCGAAAAATCGCGCGCGCAACCGAGGAACGTGCCGATGCCGCCCATGCGTTTCGAACTGCCCTTGAGCGCCGCGATTTCTTCGTCCTGCGAGAAGTCTTCCTGCTGGATTCTAACTGCGTCTTTCATTTCATCTCCGTTTGCCATTCAACCCGGAAAAAGCGATTGGTTGGTAGGTGCGAATTTATTCGCACAATAGGAACGTTATGTGCGAATAAATTCGCACCTACAACTGCGGCTTAACCCCCGGAGAACTTCGCCATAAAGGCCACTTCGCTGTTGTCCGTCAGCGCTAGCGATATATCGCGCACATGCTCACCGTTGACCGCCATCATCGTCGCCAGGCGCATCGCCTCAGGATGCTGCACGGCCAAAGTGTCGTGCAGGCCACCCAATGTCAGACCGGGCTGGTGCGCAATTTTCATCTCGCGCTCCCCGATCGCCGCTGCAATCGGGCCAAAGAACAACACCTTGATCATTTCGATTCCTCTTAAAATGTTTCCACCAGCGTAGGAGCGCAATTTATTGCGCTCCTACAAGGTCAGGCTGGGCGCTGCCACACGCCGCTCTTGCCGCCGCGCTTTTCTTCCAACTGCACGCACTCGATGCGCATACCGCGATCAATCGCCTTGCACATGTCGTAAATGGTAAGCAACCCGATATTGGCGGCGCACAACGCTTCCATCTCCACACCGGTCTGCCCGACACAGCTTGCGGTGGTAACCACCTTGATACCCACGCAACCGCTGGCATCCGGCTCGGCGATTTCGCTGAACACCACCTCCACGCCGGTCAGCGCGATGGAATGGCACATCGGAATAATATCCGGCGTGCGCTTGGCCGCCATCACTGCGCCGACATCGGCCACCGTGAGCACATCACCCTTGGCAATACGCCCGGCGCGGATACGCTCCAGCGTCGCCGGCTGCATACGCAGCACACCGCTGGCAATGGCGACACGCTGGGTGTTCGATTTTGCCGAGACATCCACCATGCGCGCACGGCCTGCATCAGAGAAATGCGTTAATTCGCTCATTGGATACCTATCAGTTCAAAAATATTTCGCATTATAAGCGGTTGCAAGATTGAGCCCAACATAACGATGCACCCGTGGTGCGATTCAAACTGATGTGACATCAATCGCGCCAATCGGCAAGGGGATGCGATTGTGTAGGGGCGATTCACGAATCGCCCGGGCAATTCGTGAATTGCCCCTACGCCACATCAGTTTGAATCGCACCCATGCACCCGCACATTTACACGGGTTGCAATGCTCGCACCAACCCGAACCTTCTTCTGTGTGTTTTGTCACAGACAACAGCAAGAGGGGTATCCTATTCTCGCAAGCGTGAATACCGCTAAAACCAGGCACCCTTTACAATACGCTTCGTGACAATCTGCCAGCGATTGATTATCACAAAATTTATTCGGCAATTTTCAAGGAAAAAATATGTTCGCCTCACTATATGCCCGTACGATACCTAATCCGGTCAAGGTTCAATTAATCGGTACCTTGTTTGTTTTTTCTCTGCTGATCTGTGCCTCTGCCGGATCGGCGCAGGCTGCCGCCCTGTGCGACGGCGCTGAACTTCCCGGCGCTTCGGGCAAGCAATCAAATGCGATTGACCTCGGGCAAAAAAAAGCAAGGCAATCTGTTCCTGCCGAGTCCGTCAAAGATTCCCATCCTGAAGCCAAAGCCGCCGGCGCTGTAGAACATATTTCGCAGCCAAGCAACAGCAAGGATCTGGCGGCGCGTTGAACCTGCAAACCCGCCAACTGTTTTTCTAATTCAGAATTAACCCAGATTGTCCATTAGGCCGTTATTCCGGCGAAAGCCGGAATCCAGCGATAAAAAATAAACTGCGAAGCAGACAAAACCCAGATGTTGTCCCACTTGCGTGGGAATTTGTTTATCAACTGGATTCCGGCCTCCGCCAAAATGACGGGTTTTTTCTAATAAACTATCTGGAGTTAAGCAGCGGGTTCCACACCGCCCACTTCCACCTCAAAGCTGAGCTGCTTACCCGCAAGCGGGTGGTTGCCGTCCAGCATCGCACCGAACTCCGTGATAGATAACACCTTAAGCTGAAATCTTCCCTCGCCGCCGCCCGGGTAAAGATTCATACCCGGCTGGATATCCATGCCTTCCGGCAGATTCTCCCGCACTGCCTCGAATACCAGTTCTGGCCGATAAAACCCGTAGGCATCTTCGGGGGTAAGCTCGAATTTACCCTGCCAGCCCGGTTCCTTGCCTTCCAGAGCCTTTTCCAGACCGGAGATGACTTCGCCCTTGCCCCACGCGAAGGTCAGGGGCTGGCTGCCATCATCCAGGATATTACCCAATTCATCCGCCACCTTGCAGGTCACGGTGACTCTACATCCATTTGCCACTTGCATAATCTCACTCCTGTGGGAACCTTATTTTTTGCGCGCCTTTTCGGTGGCGCGTTTGAGGGGTTCGAGGGTGACATGATGCGCCAACACCTGGCTCATACCGATGCTCACATCGCGCTCCCAAGTTTTATAGCCATTTTTGACCAGTTTCACCCGCATCGTGACCGGATGTCCATGCATGTAGGCCAGCGGCGATAGGCCCCTCAATTTTCCATCGAGGAATACTTTGGCTTCTGGCGGGTCGGTGGTAACGTTGATGGCGCAAAACTCGGCTCGGGCACAATTACCCCACAGCGTCAGCGCCAACAAAATCAATACTCTACTCATGCGCACTCCTCCTCCGCAATCTGGCGCGAATACTGCGCCAAGCCAGCCATAACCCCGCTGGCGATAAAATTACCAGTAGTTGCGCGAGCGCCTCCGTAGCGGCATCAATGCCAACCGCCGGATATTGTTGCGTAAGATGCGCGGCGATAACACTCCGCTCGCCCTCCTTGAGCACCGTATCGTTCAGGTACTGCATGCGCAACGTGACCAATTCCCAGCCAATACGGTTATGCCGCTGGCTGCTGTAATTTCTCGCAATGTGGCAAGTTGTGCAGCGCGTCTCGGTTACCCTGACGGGGTAAGGCAACAAATTCCAAGCCGCTTTTTCTGCGGCAAGACGCTGCGCCTCGGCCTCGGCTTCCCGCCTCAACTGCTCATCCTCGGCTTTTTTTTCAGCCTCCAGCAAGGTTCTCATACGCTGGCGTTCCTCTTCAGAACGAATCGAGTTTTTCACCGCATAATCGGCCGGATCGACATCAGCATTGACCGTGGGAACACTCAAGCAACACAGCAGGAGCGAGGCGGCTAATCGTAGTCGCCCCATCCCTCACTTGTGCCGTCTTGGATCGGGCGGAGTCTTCGCGGTCCAGCCCATTTCGTGATCCCGGCTTCCCACCGGGATATTCAGGTGCTCGGTACTCAAGCCCTTTTCCTTGAGCTTGCGCTCCATCTCGGCCATATCTTCCGGCGTGATGCCGCGCGCAGCGTAGGTGGCGCGGGCTTTCTCCATGGCTTTTTCGACGCGGCTTTTCTCTTCGACCATTGCCGGATCGGCCACAGCATCCAGCGCCAGAGCCGAGGCCAGTATGGAGGCAAGCGGCAGGTAGGGGTTGGCCGGAAGATCGATTTCGCCCAATTCACGGGTAGTTTTTTCAAGATCGGCATGAAACTTGGGCAACCAACGCTGAACAAAATCGTACAGATAGTGGCCGGCTCCAGTTTCTGCACCGGCATCGGGCGTGCCCGACTCCAATGCTTCGGCGGCGCGCGCGTAGAGGCAGGAGACAAATTCCAGTTGCACGGAAACATGATCCGGCAGGTCTTTGAAATGATCTCCGCGCGCCAACCCAAACTTGAGGTAGTACGCCGCCATTTCATCAACCGTACCGCCCATGAAGGCACCATCCACGTAAACCCCGGGATTGATCTGCGCCTCGCGGGGCGGTTGCAGGAAAATCCGGCTGTAAATAATCAGCAGGTCTTCATGGTTAGTTATTTTTGCCATTTCGGCGCGGTAATCTGCCAGATGTGAATCTAATTCATACCCCAACGCTTGGCCCAGCTCTGCCAAGTCATCGGCCAGATATTCCGTCATGGCCTGATAGCTCTCTTGAGCCTGCGGGGTCATGAATGCCCTCGCCATGATCAGGTAAAACTCGGATTTGTCTTGCAGTGAAGTTTCTGGCATGGAATTTTTTGGCTCGGTCATATCGTTCATTTTGGTTGCTTTCATTGCGGGTTATGATTCTATAACAGCCCGTGCGGTATCAGGCAAATTTCTATACATAGTCGCTACGTATAGTACATTAGGTACAGTTGAAAGGTGTTGGCCAAACTAACCTGTGTCTGGTTAGCGCGTAGCTTGACCAACACTTTTCAAATGTATCCGTACGAATTCCCGGATTACAAGAAAAAGATGGGGAAGATTGCTCTTCCCCATCCGGTAATACCCCCTCTAGTTAAGAGGAGACAACTCTATCCAACTTAACCCTTTTCTGGCGGTTCAGAGGAGAGATTCAGCGCCTTCTCACCAAATGCCCAGCCGGCAAAGGCGATAGAGAACGCCATGAGCGTGATCATCCACTCGGTCATCGAAGGTGTGTAGTCGATCAGCCCCGGTACCCAGGAACCCTTGAACAGGGGAACCAGTTGGCCGGAGATAACAAACTCATAACGTCCGATAAACAGCGCGGCGATAACCATGACGGAGGGCAGGAAAGCGTTGCCCTTCAGCAGCATGAAGAACGCTGCCACCATGAGAGCCATCTCGACCCAGAACCAAGGCGAGGCCGCGACGTGATCCCACACCTGCAAGCCGTCTGCATTGGACCACAGGCCGATCACCGTGCGTGAGACCACCGCCAGGATAACGACCGCCAGAGCCGCCGCAAACACCTTGGGCATGGCACCGGTCATCAGGCTCTTCACCTTGGCAGGCATGTTGCTCTCGTTGCCATAGGTGAGGTAGGTGATCAGCACCGCGAAGGCTGCTCCCGATACCGCTGCTGTCAGCAGGAAGTAGACGGGAATCATCGGACCGAACCACATCGGACGCATGGCCATGGCACCGAACACGCCACCCAGAGTACCGTGTGCGACAACCACGGCGACAAAGGAGGCAACGCCCAGCGTGCGGCTACCGGAACTGTTCCAGTCGTTGGCGTTCACTTTCTGGAACTTGAGCAGCAGCAACACCATATAGGCCAAGTAAAACACGCCCATCCAGTTAAGCGGCGACAAGGTCTGGAACGACAGCGGAATCGCCCACAGCATACGGAACGGGTGGCCCAGTTCCATCGCCAGTGCGGCGAAGCCCGCGATCAGCGTTACTACCGCCACCCAGATACAGCGTTTGGCGATCGGGTAAAAATCCTTGAACCCGAACACCATTGCCAGCGAAGCCACGAAGGTCAAACCCGTTGAGGTGAGTACGAAGAATACGTACGTCACCACGGGCAGCCCCCAAGTAACACCGGAACTGCCGGTATTAAATGAGGCATGTCCTTGCGACATCAGGTTGGAGAGAGCAATACCCAGACTAATGACCAGTCCGGCAACGCCCGCCATCATGACCGTATTAACCGGCCCTTTTGCTTCAATTTGCGTAGTCATTGTATTTTCTCCTTAAGCCTTGTTGGCACCAGAACGACCGCTAGGAATAGCACCGCCCGCAGCACCCGCACCGCTCACGTAGTACACCTGTGGCTTATTGCCCAAGTGATCCAGCAAACGTGTGCCCTTCTTGGACGAAATGATCCGGCTAACCTCAGAATTGGGGTTATCCAAATCGCCGAAATAGCGCGCCGACGGTGCACAGGTACGTACACAGGCTGGCGTGAATTCGCGTGTTGCTTCGTCTTCGTTGGTCAGATTAGCAGTGCCCGCAGGAGCCTTGCTGATCTTGTGATAGCAGAACGTGCACTTGGACACCACGCCATTGGGCTGAATACCGACCCCGTGGCTGTTGTCCTGCTGCGGACCCTTGTAAGGAGGATTCCAGGAGAGGTCGCCCTCGCCCTTGAACACGCCCTTGATATTGGGTTCGATCAGCGGCTTTTCGTCCGTGTAGAAACGCACACCGTACGGGCACGCGATCATGCAGAACTTACAGCCGATACACTTGTTCCAATCGATAAGTACCACACCGTCTGCTGTCTTGAAGGTCGCCTTGGTCGGGCACACATGCATGCAAGAAGGTTCCTCGCAATGCATACATGGCCGTGGAAACCATTTCAATACCGGCGTAGGCTGTTTGCCTTCGGTGTAATACAACACATCCTGGTAGTTTTCACCGGGCAGACGGTTGTTCTCCATCTGGCAGGCGGTACTGCACGCCTGACAACCCGTGCACTTCTCCAGGTCAATTACCATTCCCCATTTAGCCATTTGCTTGTCTCCTTGGTCTGTTAGGCGCGCTCAATTGACGCTTTGGCGGTGTAGAAATTGCACATGCCGGAAATGCGATCGGACTGTTGTGGCACAATTTCGTCCACGTGAGTACCGCGCCCCTTGGCCCAGCGACCCCATGCCCAGTGACCGTGCTCGAAAGGCAGCACGATGGTGTCTGGACGGGTAAGCTCGGTAACACGGGCAATCGCAAAAACCTCGCCAGATGCGGTCTTGATCTTGATGCGGTCGCCGTCCTTGATGCCCTTGGCCTTGGCCAGGCTCGGATGAACCTCGCACAATGCCTGCTTGTTGCCGCCAACCGCAGGCTGGAACAGAGCAATCGCATTAGGGATGTTGGCCGTACGGCCTTCCGCGTGCATCGCAGTTTTTGGAGTGACAAAGTGCACGTCGCCACCGCCGGTGTACTTCGGCTCTTCCCAATGCGGCATGTTGTACTTGATCGGATCGCGACCGGTCTTGGCGAGTATCCAGTCCTTCTTGTGCTCCATGTAGGAGGACACGAACTCGAACTTGCCTGAATCGGTCTTGAGCAGCTTGGCCTTCACATCGTCGGCCGACATCGGTTTATTCCAACCCTTGCCATCCCACTCGAAGAACTCGCCGCGCACCTGACGCCAGTGATACGGTTTCTTGAACCAGGCACCCTTCTTGACCCAGGCATCAAATCCGTTGACACCGTTGCTGCCGGGATCGGCTTCGAAGCCTTTACCCATGTGACGCACGATGTTTTCGGCACTCTCGGTCTTCTTGCAGTACTCACCCATCGGGCCTTTGATACGGCTGCCGATCTGCAACAGCACGTCGGCAAACGTTTTGGTGTCATGCACGGGCTTGATGGCAGGCACGCGGATCTGTGCTAGAGGGAATCCCTGGAACGGATAGGTAGGCGCATCCTGCCAGCGTTCGAGGTAAGTGTTATCGGGCAGCACAATGTCGGCCATCATGGCGATTTCGCTCGGGAACGGCGAAGTGTCGACGACGAATACGGTCTTCATCGCCTCGGTCCATTCCTTGGTGGCATTGGGAGTCGAGAACACCGGATTGGTCATATAGAACAGGGCCGTGTCCAGCTTGTAGCCAGCCGCGCCGGAAAGGTGGTTCTTACCCACTTCCTGGATCATGTTCTTGGCCATCAGATAACCGTCTTCAGCACCCTTCAGGTCGATACGCTTCATCTTCTTGTGAGGACCGGTCTTGGCGTATTCGTCCATGTAGTCGGCAGAATTGGCCGGTGCGGCACCATAAGACGGCCCCATCTGGTAAGCCAAACCGCCTTCGGCGAACAGCGAGCCGACCAGCGCATTCAGCGAGTGTATCGCCATGCCGTTCAGCACACCGTTGCTGTGGGTATGCGCGCCACGTTCGAACAGCGCAATGGCCGGACGTGTGGAGCCAAATTCCTTGGCGGTCGCGATGATCTGGTCGGCGGCGATGGAAGTAACACCTTCCGCCCATTTTGGGGTGCGGTCCTTGAGTTCCGCGTTCCACCACTGAATCAGACCCTTCACCCATTTTTCGCTGAAGGAAGCCTCATCAAGCGCAACACCCGTCTTGAAGTGGTTATCGCCATCCTTGAAATTACCGACAAAGGCTTTATCCCACAAACCTTCGGTCAGAATCACATGGGCAATCGCCAGAGCCAGCGCACCATCGGTACCCGGCTTGACCAGCAAGGCGCGGTCAGCGGCAGATGCGGTCTGGTTCATGTGGATATCTACATAGGTGACGCGGGTCTTGGGTGTCTTAACACCGCGAATGTGACCCCAAACTTGCAGGTTATTGTTGTATGGGCGGAAGGCTTCCAGGAAGTTGCACCCGAACATCAACAGGTAGTTGGCGTTACGATAGTCGTAGGAGCTGTAAGAAGCGTTACCGTCAGTACACTGTTTGGCCAGCACTGAACCATCGGAACAGATGGAGGAGTGGCCGATAGGCGCATTGGGCGAGCCGTAGAGTTCGCCGAAGGGAACGATGCTCAAGCCCACATCGGATGCACCCCAGCCACGACCGAAGAACAGGCCGAAACGGTGTGATTCACCCTTGTCGCGCAGCGCGTTCAAACGGTCTGCAACAACTTTGTAAGCCTCGTCCCAGGAAATCGGCACGAATTTTGGATCTTCATTTGGCCCCTTGTTAGGGTTGGTGCGGCGCATCGGGCCTTTGAAACGGTCCGGGTCATACACCATATAGGTGCCCAAGTGCATTTTGGGGCAGCCTTTGCCGTTGGCAATGGGATGGTCGTTGTTACCGTAAATGGCATGGATACGACCATTGGTGGTGTAAACGTCAATGCCGCAACGAGCCGGGCACTGTGCGCAAATACTCTTGGTTACAACGGTACCGCTGGATGCTTCTGGGGCTGCTGCATGAGCCTCGGAAAGGGTCATAAACCCTCCAAGTTTGCCGCTGCTCAATGACACCGCTCCGGCTGCTCCAGTTACCCCGGTAGCCTGCAAGAAGCGGCGCCGGGTAATCTTGGCTTTCAGAATGTTCATTCCGTAATCCTCCTAGGGTTGAAATAATGTCTGACGTTTTCGACCCAGACCGGATCGGGTTGTCAAGACGGGAGAATCATCAGCAAGTAACATGCCAGCATATCGTCAGCCGCCTCCCCCGAACAGGGTGCGAAATGCCGATTTAGCCAATTGCCGACGCTTAACGCACTGCGGGCATACCTCTTCGCCGGTGGATGCCGGATAGCTGCGACCGCATTCCGGGCAGTCTTGTTCACCGAACCTAGTCAACTGCACAGGGTCAACAGGCAGCAGATTATTACCATTAGGTAACAATTGAATGGCCTTGCTGGGGCAAACGGTAACGCAGTGGCCGCAGCCTATGCAGGAGATCCCGTCAAATATCAACCCGGAGCTATTTTCTTCTTCGTAGATATCCAACGCTCCGGTGGGGCATATCTTGGCGCAAAGGAGATGGTTGCGGCAGGCATCGGATATTTCCAGCCGGTAAAAAAGCTCCGATGGCAGCGGTTGCTCGGCACGCTGCGCAACCTGCTGCATACCACGCAACAGGCGGCTTCTTTCACGCGATAGCACCGGCTCACGCTCGAAACCGCGCCTGCGTCGTAATTCGGAATTGGATGTCGGCGGCTTCACTTGATCAATGGCGGCTGCGGTATGGCTGACCAGCGCACTGAAAAAGGCGCGTCGCGACAACTGCTGCTGTGTGACAGGCGCAGGTATCTCGGCGGGCAAGAATTTTTCCGGCAGATGATCGGCTTCAAGCCGTGGCAGTTGCCCGCCTGCCATTCCCGCTTTCTCCAGCAAGCTCCGCGCGGCTTCCAATGCCGCAGCCACCGGGTGAATTTCGCCTCCACCGGCGCTGCACAGGGTGCACCACCCCCGGTCCAGCAACACCACCGGGCGCTGCCCCGCCGATGTCGCCAAATCGGCGATGCGGCCGGCACTCAACCCACCCAGGCAAGGCACACGCACCGCATCATCGGATGAAAGTTTCTGCGGGACTTTCCAGCAATCCACGCTAACCGGCTTTGCAGCATCCTGTTTTATCTCCGGCACCACGAAGCCTGGCATGATCAGTTCGCCCATAGGGCAAGCTGCGGCGCAACGGCCACAGTTCAAGCAGGACTCGGCCAACTCCAGGGCGGTTTCGCCCACGCGGATCGCTTGTGCCGGGCATATAACCTCGCAGGCGCGGCAAGTCGCATAGCGCGGAGAAAGCAGCGCCAGACAGGCATCTTCCCGCAAGGCAAGCGAATGGCCTTCGCGAAGTTTGTTATATTGCGGTTCTAGTTCTGGCATAGGGCGGGGGTCAAATTAAGTTTTAGTTGATAATGCGTGAAGAATAATCCTAAAAACCGCAGTTGATGATGTGCTTATCCAAGATGTTGCGTCGCTCTTGTAGGTGCGAATTCATTCGCACATAACCTCATTGTTCGTGCGAATGAATTCGCACCTACATACCACACAACTGCATTTTTTAGGATAATTTGGTGCGATCTCATCGTACTCTACTGCGGTTTACCATTTTACACAGCATCCCCGCACATCGGCTAGAATACCCGCATCCAATTTATCGGGAACATTACGATGCGTACCTATCTCTCTTTGCTGCTCGGCAGCCTTTCGCTATCCGCCTTTTCTCTGGCCGCCTTTGCCGACCAACCGGCTCCCGCCAACCTCGAACCGCTGCCACCCCCTCCGGCGTTTGATGCATCGCCCGATATATCGCCCGATGGTGCGCCGGAGGTGACCATCATTAAACAAACCGAGCAAACGGTTGAAGAATTTCGTGCCGGCGGCAAGCTGTACATGATCAAAATCACGCCAAAAGTTGGCGCACCTTATTATCTGGTCGACGATCGGGGCGACGGGAAGTTTTCACGCCAGGAAGGCCTTGATTCCGGTGTGCGCCCGCCGCGCTGGATCATCCACAGATTCTGAGCGATGGCTGTTTTCACCAGCGTTTCCGGGGCGGAACTCACTGTCTGGCTGGATGACTATTCCCTGGGACAATTGCTGGAGCTGCAAGGCATCGCCTCCGGCATCGAAAACACCAATTATTTTGTCACCACCGGCAATGGCCGCTTCGTGCTGACGCTATTTGAAAAGCTGTCAGCCGACGACTTGCCGTTCTATTTGAACCTGATGGCGCATCTGGCGCGCCACGGTATTCCCTGCCCCCGCCCGGTGGCTAACCGGCGCAATCAATTTTTGGGTGTGCTCAACGGCAAACCCGCCTGCATCATGAGCCGGTTAAACGGCCAATCCACCACCGCGCCGAATAGCGAACAATGCGCTGCAGTCGGCGCAATGCTGGGGCAGATGCATACGGCGGGGCAGAGTTTTTCGCAGGTCATGCCCAACCCGCGCGGCGCGGCGTGGCGCGCCGCGACGGCTCCGCTGGTGCGGCCGTTTCTGGATGCCGCGCAAGCGACATTGCTGGATAGCGAAGTTGCCTTGCACGCGCAACACGGCTTATCGCACTTGCCCCAAGGCACGATTCACGCCGATTTGTTCCGCGACAATGTGCTGCTGGAAGAAAATCGGATCGGCGGCCTGATCGATTTTTATTTTGCCTGCAGCGATGCGCTGCTGTACGACGTGGCGATCACCGTCAATGACTGGTGCGTGAATACCGACGGCACGCTGGATGCGGCACGCGCACAAACCTTGCTGCGCGCCTATCATGCAGTGCGCCCGCTGCTGGGCAGCGAGCGCGAGGCCTGGCCATTGGTGTTGCGTGTCGCCGCGTTGCGCTTCTGGCTGTCGCGCCTGTTCGACAAGCATTTGCCGCGCGACGGCGAACTGATTCACGCCCACGACCCGCAGCAGTTTGAGTGCATTTTAAAGAATCACATTACAACGGCGACCGTAGTTTGGCTGTAGGGGCGATTCACGAATCGCCCAAGCCATTTGTGCGATAAAAAGGGACCGGGCAATTCGTGAATTGCCCCTACATTCACATGAATCCGATGTGATCATACAAGGAGTGGCATGGAACCGAGAAAATTAAGTATTGGCCAAGGCTGGCAATGGATCAAACAGGGATACGCGCTATTCATGAAAGCGCCGCTGCTGTGGGTCGTATTGCTGTCGGTCTGTTTTGTCGCGGTGGCCGTCTTGTCTGCTGTGCCTACCATAGGTGAGCCGCTCACCAGCTTGCTGTTGCCGGTGGTATTGGTGGGCCTGATGGTCGGCTGCCGCGCACTGGAGCAAGGCGAAGATCTCGAGCTGGCACATCTGCTCAGCGGTTTCCAGCAACGCGCCGCGCAACTGGTCACACTGGGCGGCATCGCGCTGGTCGGTCAATATCTGGTTTTGGGGGTGATGGGCGCGGTCGGCGGCGGCGCGCTGGTCAGCCTCCTGATGAGCGGCCAGCCGGTGGAAGACCCGGAAATCATCAAGCAAGCCATTATCGGGGCGGGCCTAGCTATCCCGATTGGCATGGCGTTGTTCAGCATCCTCTTGATGGCTATGCAGTTCGCGCCGATGCTGGTGTTTTTCAACAAAGCCACCCCGGTGGAGGCGATGAAGCTGAGTATGCGCGCTTTTATCAACAACATGGCTCCCATGCTGGTGTACGGCATGACCTTCATGCTGCTGGCCATGCTCGCCAGCATCCCGATGATGCTCGGTTGGCTGGTGCTGCTGCCTATCGTGTTCACTTCCTTGTATGCCTGTTACTGCGATATTTTCCCTGCCGAAAAGGAAGTCGTACCGCCCGCAGGAAATAACGATAACCCCACGTCGGACAAAACCGCGTAGGTGCGAATTCATTCGCACAACCGACGCATTATGTGCGAATGAATTCGCACCTACAACAGCGGCTCAATATTTTGAATTTATGGCCAATTTTTAGCCAGCTGCTTTTCTAGTACCACACAAAAATTCAACTTAAATTTACACCGCCGTCAGCTTGGCATATTCCAGCGCCAGCCATTTACTGCCTGCGTGCCTGAAATTAACCTGCACACGCGCATCCGCGCCGCTGCCCTCGACCCCGGTGATGGTTCCCTCGCCGAATTTTTGATGAAACACGCGCTGGCCGATGCGCCAAATTAACCCCTCCCGGCCTCCCCTTGTCAGGGGAGGTGTGGCGACACCCTCCCCTGACAAGGGGAGGGCTGGGGAGGGGTTTGAATACCCGAACGAATTCCGCTGCACAAACCTCGGCGACAGCCATTGCAGCAAGCCCTCCGGCAGTTCGCACAAAAAACTTGATGCCCTGCCGTAGCTCACCTGCCCGTGCAGCATACGGCTCTGTGCAAAAGTGAGATACAGGCGGCGGCGCGCGCGCGTGATCGCCACGTACATCAGGCGGCGTTCCTCGTCCAGGCCATCCGCGTCTATGCTGTTCTGGTGCGGGAACAATCCCTGTTCCAGCCCGGTGATAAATACCGTGTGAAACTCCAGCCCTTTGGCGGCATGCACCGTCATCAAGTGCAGCGCATCTTCGCTGTCGCCCGCCTGATGCTCGCCCGATTCCAGCGAGGCGTGAGTGAGAAAGGCGGTCAGGCTATCGTCTTCGGCTTCATGCACGAATAGCGTTGCGGCATTGACCAATTCGTCCAGATTCTCCAGCCGGTCTTCCGCCTCGCGCCGTTTCGCGGCGCTCAATTTTTCGCTTTCGTAATGCGCCACCAGCCCGCTGTGCTCCAGCACGTGGTCGATGATCTCCGGAAGCGGGAGGGTGGAGCCGGAGGCTCCGGGCACCCCCCGGCCTACTCCTTGCGGGT
>CAZMWC010000018.1:0-16941 GCA_964569805.1 uncultured Gallionella sp. | reverse complement strand
GCCTGCCCAGCATCGAACAGATCGAGCGCGAGCTGGCGGGCGATGACAGCCCAAGTGACGAGGACGAAGCATGAGCGAACAGGTCAGCTTCACCCTGCGCGGTCGCAATCCCGATGTACTGACCTGCATTGCCAATCTTTCCAACGACGAGGTATTCACCCCGCCAGAGTTTGCCAACCGGATGCTGGATACCCTTGCCGAGGCGTGGGCGGCCAGCCACAACGGGGCGAACCTCTGGGCGGACAAAACCGTGAAATTCCTCGACCCGTGCACCAAGTCGGGCGTGTTCCTGCGGGAAATTACCAGCCGACTGAACAAAGGTCTCGCAGACGAAATGCCGAATCTTGAAGAACGGGTCAATCACATCCTGACCAAGCAAGTGTTTGGTATCGGCATAACGCATCTCACCAGCTTGCTTGCACGCCGGAGTGTGTATTGCTCGAAGCACGCCAATGGATCGCACTCTATTGCCAAGGGCTTTGACAGTGAGGCGGGCAACATCTGGTTCGAGCGGCTGGAACACACGTGGGTGGGCACAAAGTGCAGCTTCTGTGGCGCGCCGCAAACAATCTTTGATCGCGAGGCTGGGCTTGAAACCCATGCCTATGCGTTCATTCACACCGATGACATCAAAACTCGGGTCGCCGAGTTGTTTGGAGGCAATATGCAGTTCGACGTGATTATCGGTAATCCGCCGTATCAAATAGAGGCGGATGATTCGGGACAGAACATCGTTCCTATCTACAATAAGTTCGTGGAGCAGGCGAAGAAGCTTGAGCCACGTTTGCTCTCGATGGTCATTCCAGCGCGATGGATGGCTGGCGGCAAAGGACTAGATGGATTCCGGGCGGACATGCTTCAGGACAGTAGCATCAGAACAATCGTGGATTTTCCGGACGCTGCTGAAGCGTTCCCAGGCGTGGACATCAAAGGCGGAGTCTGCTACTTCTTATGGAATCGAAATGACAAAGGAATCTGTGCTGTCACGACCAAACGCGGTGATAACACCATAGGGCCGATTGATCGAAGATTAAACGAGTTTGACGTCTTCTTGCGCGATAGTAGTGCACTTGAAATTTTACATCGCGTGCTAGGCAAAGCCGATAAATCTTTTGCCGACCTTGTGTCGCCGCGTGACCCCTTTGGGCCGACGCTCTCCTCAAACTTTAAAGACTACCACCCAAAGAAGAAAACAAGTGACCTGCGCCTCTACCTCAGACAGTCCGAAAGGAGTGGAGAGGCTTGGGTTAGCCCAAGCACTGTCACCAAGAACCATCATCTGATTGATACTTGGAAGGTTCTTGTTTCTAAGGCCGGCCCAGGGAACAGCGGTGGCCATGTCATTCCGGATATGGTCTTGTCCAAACCGCAAATCGCTGAGCCCGGGTCGGTTTGCACGCTCTCCTACCTTGTAGTCGGGCCACTAAGTTCCGAGAAAGCGAGTCTCAGCGTGGCATCGTACTTACGTACTCGTTTTGTTCGCTTCCTAGTTTCACTTCGTAAGCCGAGTCAGGATGCGCCGCGAGGCGTGTATACGTGGGTGCCACAGCAGAAGTGGGATCGTGTATGGACCGATGAGGCGCTGTTCGCCATGTACAAAATTACAGCCGATGAGCAGGCGTACATAACCGAAGTGATCCGTCCGATGGGCGAGAGTGATGAGTAAGCCCATCGAGGAAATCCTCGCGCCCAAGCCTGAAGCCCGCCCACGCATCTACGCCTACTCGATTGATGACGCGGCGCACAAGGGTCTGCTCAAGGTGGGGCAGACCACGCGCAATGTGAAGCAGCGCATCGCGGAGCAGGTGAAGACGGCCGCTATCAAGAACTATCGCATAGAGCTGGACGAATCCGCAGAGCGCGACGACGGCTCCCTGTTCAGCGATCACGAAGTGCGCGCGGCGCTCGTGAGGAAGGGTTTCGAAAACGTCGAGTTGGAGTGGATGCGTTGCTCGGTCAAGGATGTTAAGACCGTGCTCGCCGAACTGCGCACCGGACAGAAATTCACGGGTACGCATCACGAAACTTTTCCGATGCGCCGCGAGCAGCTTGATGCGGTAGCCAAGACTGCTGACTACTACCACTCGATCTGGGCCGAAAACAAGAATGCCGCACCGCGTTTTCTGTGGAACGCGAAGATGCGCTTTGGCAAGACCTTCACCACCTACCAGTTGGCGAAGAAGCTGAAGGCCAAGCGGGTGCTCGTGCTGACGTTCAAGCCCGCAGTCGAGGATGCCTGGCAAAGCGACCTTGAATCGCATGTTGATTTTGATGGGTGGCAGTACCTGTCGAAATCCTCCGGCGGCGATCCGACACAGATCAACGCCAAGAAACCGGTGGTCTATTTCGGTTCTTTTCAGGACCTGCTCGGCCGCGACGCGGCGGGGAACATCAAGCCCAAGAACGAGTGGCTGCACACGGTGAATTGGGACATTGTGGTGTTCGACGAGTACCACTTCGGCGCGTGGCGCGAGACCGCAAAAGAGCTGTTCGAGGGCGAGGAGGAGGTGGTTGCCAAGAAGGAGTCCGCCCTTGAGTACGCGGCAGACCTGCGGGACGTGAACGAGGACTTGAGCGTGCTCTCGGAGAAGGAGACCGAGTTTCTGCCCATCACCACACGGGCTTACCTGTACCTCTCCGGCACGCCGTTCAAGGCGCTGTCCACGGGGGAGTTCATCGAGGAGCAGATTTTCAACTGGACGTACACCGACGAGCAGCGCGCCAAGGAAGTGTTCGCCGCTACGAATCCGGGCCAGCGTAACCCCTACGGTGCGCTGCCGCAAATGCGGTTGCTGACGTATCAGATGCCGGACGAACTACTGGCCATTGCGAGCGGCGGCGAGTTTGACGAGTTCGACCTCAACGAGTTTTTCGCCGCGACCGGCGCGGGCAAAACCGCAAAATTCAAGCATAAGAGCGATGTGCAGAAGTGGCTGGACATCATCCGTGGGGGCTATGCGCCCAAATCGGTCGAGCATCTGAAGACGGGTACGCGGCCACCGTTTCCGTATTCGGATGTGCGCGTGCTGCCCTATTTGCAGCACGCGTTCTGGTTCCTGCCCAACGTCGCGGCCTGCCATGCGATGGGGAACCTGCTGGCGGAAAAGCACAACGTCTTTTGGCATGACTACGAAGTGGTCGTCGCCGCAGGAGCCTCGGCGGGCATCGGGCTGGAGGCGTTGCCGCCAGTGCGCAAAGCGATTGGGAGCGGTTTCGACACCAAGACCATCACGCTCTCGTGCGGCAAACTCACCACAGGCGTCACCGTGGCGCAGTGGTCGTCCATCCTGATGCTGCGCAATCTCAAGTCACCCGAGACCTATTTTCAGGCCGCGTTCCGCGTGCAGTCGGCGTGGTCGATCAAAAACCCCAACGGCGACAACCCGAACGAAGAGGAGATACTCAAGCCCGTCTGCTTCGTGTTTGACTTTGCGCCCACCCGCGCCCTGCGGCAACTCTCGGAGTACGGGATCGGCCTGTCGCCCAACGAGCCGAACCCGGAGAATGCGGTTAAGGAGCTCGTATCGTTTCTGCCCGTGCTGGCCTATGACGGCGCAAACATGACGCAGATTGATGCAGGTGGCATTCTCGACATCGCGATGGCGGGGACATCGGCCACGCTGCTGGCACGCAAGTGGGAGAGCGCGCTGCTGGTGAACGTGGACAACGACACCTTGCGCCGCATTATGGGCAACGCCGATGCGATGGCCGCCGTGGAGCGGATCGAAGGCTGGCGTTCGCTGGGTGACAACGTCATCGAGACCATCATCAACAAGAGCGAGAAGGTCAAGGAACTCAAGAACAAGGCCAAGGACAAGGACTTGTCGGCGAAGGAGAAGAAGGAACTCTCCGACGAGGAGAAGGAATACAAATCCAAGCGCAAGCTGGTGCAGGAAAAGCTGATCAAGTTTGCAACCCGCATTCCGGCATTCATGTACCTCACCGACTTCCGAGAAAACACATTGCAGGATGTGATCACCAAGCTCGAACCGGACCTGTTTCTGGCGGTCACCGGATTGACGGTCAAAGACTTCCACCTGCTCGTCCGTCTCAAGGTTTTCAATACCGAGCAGATGAACCAAGCCGTCTTCGCTTTTCGTCGTTACGAAGACGCGTCACTTCGCTATACGGGAATCGAGAGCCATGAGGGGTTAAGACACTATGGGCTGTACGATACCGTGGTGGCGAAGGATTGAAGGGGCGGTTGCTAACTGGCTCGGATAGGAAATTACAAGCACGTATGTCCGTTTGGTAAAACACAGCGGACAGTTGTGAGAAGAACATCAACCGTCCGTTCAGGCCGAGGAACAGACGGCGGAGTATCCAACTTATACATCCGCTTCGGGTCGATAACGTGAATTGATGACCGGTGGCTTGCAAAGACGTGCGCCAAATTGGCGCATGATCAAAAATAGTGTTGCCACTTGTTGAATGGGGCGCTTTGGACTAACATTAGTCCACTTAAACAAAGCGAGGTGCACCATGCAAACCGTCAACATCCATGAAGCCAAGACCCAGTTCTCCCGTTTTGTCGATCAAGCCGAAGCGGGCGAGGAGATTGTAATTGCTCGTGCGGGTAAGCCGGTGGCACGTTTGGTGGCGTTGGCAAACCCGGAGAGCAAGCCGCGCAAGCTGGGGTTGGGCAAGAAAAGTTTTACCTTCCCCGAACAATTCGACAACCTGAATGCAGACGACATTACCGCCATGTTTGAGCAAGGCAAGTAAATGGCCGCGCATGTTTATTTGCTGGATACCAATGTGTTGCTGGCGGCATTGCTTGCGCCGGAACGTTTGCCGCCCGAGGTGGCAGCAGGTTTAACGGATGCGTCCAATACGGTGTATTTCAGTGCCGCGAGCATCTGGGAGGTGGCCATCAAGCGTTCGTTGAATCGGGCAGATTTTGATTTTTCACCCGAGGATATTCATCGGCTGGCCTTGGACACGGGCTTTACCGAGTTGCCGGTGAAGGGGGAGGATTGTTATCCGTTGGTGGATTTGCCCTGGCATCACCGCGATCCGTTTGATCGTTTGCTGGTCGCCCAGGCGCAATCGTTGCCTGCCTATTTGCTCACCACCGATGGCGTGTTGCGCCAATATTCCGAATTGGCGGTTCACCTGATTTTGAAATCATGAGACGGCAATAATGCCCACCGCAATAAGTCTTGCAGCGTGCGGGCATCTGCATTTCCGGACTTGATGATCTGGTCTGCATTCGCTTCGGGGCGTTAGCTGATATACCGCGCACCGATGCCGGTCTTCCAACAGCCCTACGTTGAATCCCGTGCCGTGGCGATCCCGCCGGCCAGCTCCAGCACCGCAAAATCGGCGGCGTTGCTGAACGGGTCGAGCACCAGATCCGCTCCGGCCTTGCGCAGCAAGTGCGCGTCGTTTTCATCGTGTGCCGTGACCGCGACCTTGCCGCCGTAACCTTGCCCGGACAGCGCGTGCAACAGTGTCAGATTCAGCTTGAGTTGCGGCAGAGTGCTGACCACCCAGCTGGCGCCGGACAGCGGCAGGCTCTCCGGGAAATCCATGTCTTCCGCATCGCCGAAGCGCACCGCCATGCCGTGATGGCGCAGGTTGCGCACCACCTCCGGATCGAAATCGACACCGAGCACCGCGATCCCTTTGTCCTGCAGGTTCTTTATCAGGCGGGCACCGTAGCGCCCGAGGCCGAACACGATGACCTGCGCGCCCTCGCCGTGCTTGTGCCCCTGCTCCATCAGGCGCTCGCGGTGCGGATCGCGCCGCTCGAACATCCCCAGCCAGGGCGACACCCATTCGTAGAGCGTCCGGGAATACAGGATCAGGTAGGTCGATAGCGCGATGGTCACCAGCCCCACCAGCGTGACCAGCCCGAGCGCCTCGTTGTTGACGTGACCGAGCGTGATGCCCATGGCGACGAAGATGATGGAGAACTCGCTGATCTGCGCCACGGTCAGCCCGGCCAGGAACCCGGTGCGCTTGCGGTAACCCATGTAGCCCATGATCGCCATCACGATCAGCGGGTTGCCGATCAGCACGAACAGCGACAGGATCGCCGCCGAGCCCAACTCGCCGCCCAGCGTGGACAGTTCCAGTTTGGCGCCGAGGTCGATGAAGAAGAACAGCAGCATGAAATCGCGGATGCTGGTCAGGCGCGCGCTGATCGCTTCGCGGAAATGGGTAGAGGCGAGCGAAAAACCGGCCAGGAAGGCGCCGACCTCGCGCGAGAAACCGGCCAGTTCGCCGAGCGCGGCGAAACCCGTACCCCAGGCGATGGCGAAGATCAGCAGCAGCTCCTGCGAGTGGGCAAGCTGGTGTAGCAGGCGCGGCAGCACATAACGCATCAGCGCCGCCACCAGCAGGAAAGCGGCGAGCAGGCGGGCGGCGATGCCGAGCAGGGTGGTGAACAGGCCGGCATCGGCCTGGCTCTGCAAGGTGCCCACCGCCATCATCGCCACCACCACGGCGATGTCCTGCACGATCAGAAAGCCCATCGCGATGCGCCCGTGCAGCGAATCGATCTCGCGCTTGTCGGACAGCAGCTTGACGATGATGATGGTGCTGGAGAAGGTCAGCGCGACGGCGACGTACAGCGCCTTCACCGTATCCATGCCCAGCCCCAGCCCGATCAGAAAGCCGAACAGGATGGTGAAGCCGAGCTGCCCCAGCCCGGTCGCCAGCGCCACCGGACCGATGTGGCGCACCAGATGCAGATCGAGCTTGAGGCCGACTACGAACAGCAGCACGGTGACGCCGATCTGCGCCAGCAGGTCGATATGCTCGTGCGACTGCACCCAGTCCAGCGCCGACGGGCCGGCCAGAATGCCGACCACGATGAAGGCGACGATCAGCGGCTGGCGCAGACGAATGGCCAGCAGCCCGACCAGCGCCGAGGCCAGCAGCAGGGTGGTAAATTCATAGAAGACGCTGGTGGGCATCAGGCGCTCAGCAGCACGTCGCACTCGGCGTGATACAGGATGTTCTGCGTCACGCTGCCGAGCAGCAGCTCGTCCACATATTCCCCGCCGTGTTTGCCGATGACGATCAGGTCGCCGTTACCGGATCGCACCTGCCCGAGCACTGCCTCTGCGGGTGCGCCGTACAGGGCCAGCCTTTCGATTTGTCTGGCCGCGGCGTGACTATCATAGGTCTGCGCTGCCGATTCCAGCCTGTCGGCGGCGAGGGCGAACTCGCGCTCGCGAAAATGCAGGAGGTCTTCCTCGCGCGCGCCGCCCATGCGCATGCTGCTCTCGAACGGGACGAGGTAGGCGTGAACCAGCGCGAAGTTCGCATCGGAAAAGCAATCCAGCGCAAAGCGTATGGCACGATCCGCCGCCGCCGAGAAATCGGTGGCGGCGAGGATGTTGCGATATGAGGCAGGGGCTGTACCCCTGACCAGCAGCACCGGGATACGCGCCTCTTCCAGCACCTTGAGCGCGGTGCCGCCCAGCACGATCTGGTCGATCCAGTCCTCGCCGTGTTCGCCGACCACCAGCAACCCGGCTCCGCGCTCGATGGCAAAGCGGCTGATTTGTTGCGAGGGTCGCCCGATCAGAAGTTCAGTTTCGACCGAAATGACAGATGCCCTCGCGAGCAGATCGGCCTGTTCGGTCAGACGGCTGCGCGCCACCTTTGCGGGATCGACCTCGGCCCAGCCCGGCAGGTCGTAGACTGCCTTGAGGCTGGCCCACATGCTGTCGTCGAACACATGCACCAGATATAGCTTTGCACCCCAGGCGCTGGCCAGATGGGCAGCCTGTTCGACGGCACGGCTGGCATTCGTGGAGAAATCGGTGGCGACGACGATAGTTTGCGGTTTGGGCATGGCAGTCTCCAATCGGGTCTGGTTCTGTTCAGGTTGCTTTATGGTTGGAACTTCGGCCTCACTTGCCCGGATCAAGCTGGTCCGAGATGCGGAATACCGGCGCGTTGCCCTGCTTGTCCTGCCCGGCGTAAATGGTCAGGTGCGGGTAGGGGATCTCGATGCTATGCGCGTCAAAGGCCGCTTTCAACAGCTTCAGGTATTCGCGGCGCACATTCCACTGTTCCAGCGTAACGGTCTTGATGCGGCAGCGCAACATGACTGCGGAATCGGCCCAGTCCTGCACGCCGAGCACTTCCAGGTCTTCGAGTATTTTGACGGCGAACCGCGCTTCAGAGCGCAATTGTCGGCCCGTCGCGCGCATCACCTCGAACGCTTCGTCCACGTTCTCGCGGTAAGCGATGCCGATGTCGATCACGGCATAGGCATAGCCGCGCGATTTGTTGGTGACGGTGGTGATCAGGCTGTTCGGCACGTAATGGACGCTGCCTTCGAGGTCGCGCAGGCTGACGTAGCGCAACGTAACCTCCTCCACCGCGCCGGTCTTGCCGCTTACTTCGACCACATCGCCCTCGCGGATCTGGTTTTCCAGCAGAATGAAAAAGCCGTTGAAGTAGTCCTTGATCAGGCTTTGCGCGCCGAAGCCGACGGCGAGGCCGACCACGCCGGCAGCGCCGAGGATGGGTGCGATCGAGATGCCTAGTTCGCTCAGCGCCAGCATGCCGGCCACCAGCGAGATCACCACGGTGGAGATGTAGCGGAACACATGCCCCAGCGTGTCGATGCGCCGCGCATCTTCGGGCGTTGCCGCATGCGCGCTCATGTAACGGCGGAAAGTGCGGATCAGCTTGCGGCTGACGTGCACCAGCAACCACGCCAGCAACAGGATGACGGCCACATGGAGCAGCGGCCCGGCTTCGTTCAGCCACTCTTTGATTTCCGCGATTCTTGGAATGTTCATGGCTATGCTCCTTTTTATCTCTGCTTGTCGGCGGAAATTGTATCACCCCGGATCAGCTGCTCCGCGCGGCGCACCGGGTTGGAGATTCGATTCTGTATAATCTCGTCCGAGGTCATTGCATGCCGCCATCCCTGTTTTGCAGCAATAAATTTTCCGGAACTCCACAGATGAAACGTTTTGCCGCACTTGTCGCACTGTTGTCCCTGCCGTTATTGGCGTACGCATCGGAAGGTGCCGAGCGTCTCGACCTGACCGGCAGCTGGGTCGGTATCACCGCGCTGCTGCTGTTCTTCGCCGCCTACCTCGCCGTGATGGCCGAGGAATTCACCCACCTGCGCAAGTCCAAGCCAGTGATGCTGGCGGCCGGCATCATCTGGGGGCTGATCGGGTGGCATTACCAATCGCACGATATCCCGCATGTGGTCGAAGTCGCGTTACGCCACAATCTGGAAGAGTATGCCGAGTTGATGCTGTTCTTGCTGGTGGCGATGACCTACATCAACGCGATGGACGAGCGCAACGTGTTCGAGGCGCTGCGTTCCTGGCTGATTCGCAAGGGATTCGGCTACCGCGCATTGTTCTGGGTGACCGGCATCCTGGCCTTCTTTATTTCGGCGGTGGCGGACAACCTGACCACGGCATTGCTGATGGCAGCAGTGATCATCGCGGTCGGTGCAGACAACAAGAAGTTCGTCATGCTCTCCTGCATCAGTCTGGTCGTCGCCGCCAATGCCGGCGGCGCGTTCAGTCCGTTCGGCGACATCACCACGCTGATGGTGTGGCAGAAGAACATCCATGCGACCAACGGCATCGTCGATTTCTGGACATTTTTCGCGCTGTTCATCCCCTCGCTGGTCAACTGGCTGGTGCCGGCTGCCATCATGCATTTCTCGGTGCCGGACCTGAAGCCTGCCAGCGGCGGCAAGATGGTCGCGATGAAACGCGGCGCGCTCACCATTGCCGCCTTGTTTCTGGCTACCATCGCGCTGGCCGTGAGCTTCCACAGCGTGCTCGGCCTGCCGCCGGTGATCGGCATGCTCACCGGCCTCTCGCTGCTCCAGTTTTTTGCCTATTACCTGAAGGTGACCGGCGAGAAGACCCACTCCCGTGGCGGCGATGCCGAGAACATCGGCAGCCCGGTGGCGTTCGACATCTTCCGCAAGGTGGCGCGCGCCGAATGGGACACGCTGTTCTTCTTCTACGGCGTGGTGATGTGCGTCGGCGGACTGGGCTTCATCGGCTATCTCGGCATGATCTCGCAGGTGATGTACGGCGACTGGGGTGCGACCAACGCCAACATCGCCGTCGGCCTAATCTCCGCCATCGTCGATAACATCCCGGTGATGTTCGCGGTACTGACCATGATGCCGGACATGCCAGTCGGGCAGTGGCTGCTGGTGACGCTGACCGCCGGGGTCGGCGGCTCGCTGCTGTCGATCGGTTCGGCGGCCGGTGTCGCGCTGATGGGGCAGGCGCGCGGCACATACACTTTCTTCGGCCACTTGAAATGGACACCGGCCATTGCGCTCGGCTATGCGGCGAGTATCGGGGTACACATGGTGTTAAACCGCAACTTATTTTGATTTGGGGGGAATCGCCCATTTTTGCGCAAACCGTGGAAAGGCTCATAGTGGCCCAGGCTATTATCACCAAATGGCTGGCAGAAAAACTGGATTTACTGGGTGGAAGAGTAGGGGTGCGCCGCGCCGCCCATCGGCTGTGGGCTTCGCTATACGTTGCCGTGCCCGGATGGCAGCAGAAAATAAAAATATGCAGTATCATCACGCCGAGAAAATAATGGTGTATGCCCGTGTGAGCAGTGTGTGGGACGTATGCGTTGTCATGGCAAATTTATTAAACAAAGGAGTAAGAGATGTCATTAGTGATTGATACATTGCGCACTTCAGCAATTACCGAAGAATTGACCGATTCCGAGTTGCAAATTATCGCCGGGCTATTCAAAGTTGAAGATTACAAGTCGGGCGATGTAATTGTTCAGCCAGGCGATAAGCACCCCGATAGTTTGTATATTCTTGCGCATGGCGAGATAGAAGTGAAGATTCATGGCAGCGATGGAGATGCCGCAATTTATGTGCTCAAACCGGGTGATCTGGCCGGTGTTATCACGTTTGTGGGCGGCGCGGCTTCCCAACACAGCGCGACACTTTACGCGAAAGGCGAAGCCAAAGTGTTGAGCTTGCCAAGAGCTAAATTCGAGACTTTGATTGACTCAAACCCGATGGTTGAATACAAGGTAATGCGCGGCATAGTGCGTTATGTGCATGGCATCGTGCGCAGCATGAACGCAAAATCGGCGGAGTTGAGTAATTACATTTATCGCAGTAGCGGCGGCTACTAAAATTGCAGGGCAGGGCAGGGCGGGCACGGGGGGATTCCCCCACGGCTTGCGGGGTGAATTTCTTTAAATTTTTTTTCAACCCCCTTGTTAATTCTTCACAAACATCTTTATAATCTGTCACACATAAAAAATCGAAGTGTCGGAGCTGATTGGCTCACTTCACTCAACGCATTTCCCCCTGATTCAAAAAATGTTGGCCCCGGCCGCGGTGCGGCTGGGGATTCCGATGCGGGAACAAGATAAAGGTATTTATTATGGCGTGCGCGATGGCAAAAACGGCGAAGGGTTCGTCAACTTCACAGATTGACGGGAATCAGAGTGTGGCGGAGCAAAGCCTGATCACGATCCAGATCATGGGCAAGCCCTATGAAGTACCAGCCGATGCGACCATCATGGGCGCTATCGAATATGCCGGACACCAGATCATCCGTGGCGCCGGTTGCCGCGAAGGCTATTGCGGTGCCTGCGCCACCATCTACCGCTTGCCCGGTGACTACAAGATACAGACGGGCCTAGCCTGTATGACCATGGTCGAGGAAGGCATGTCGCTGGCCCAGGTGCCCTATGTTCCGGGCGAGAAGGCGATCTACGACATCGAGAAGCTCAAACCCAACGTCACCGCGATTCAGGAGATGTACCCCTCCGTTTTCCGCTGTGTCGCATGCAACACCTGCACCAAATCCTGCCCGCAGGGACTCCAGGTCATGGACTATGTTCAGGCCGCCAAACGCGGCGATATTGCGACGGTGATGGATCTTTCTTTCGATTGCGTCGTGTGCGGGATGTGCATGCTGCGCTGCCCGGCTGAAATCACTCAACCTCTGGTGGGTATTCTGGCGAAACGCCTGTATGGCCGCTATCTGCGCAAAGATAGCCCGGAGCTGGCGGAGCGGGTCAAGGCCGTGGAAAACGGTGCTTACAATGCGGAGTATGCGGAATTGATGTCGATGGGCCGCAAGGATTTGTCGGATCGCTACTATGCCCGGGATTCGGAATAGCAAGTAGGGTGGGCAGGCTTTATCTGCCCACGCGGTAAACGGTGGGCAAATGAAACCTGCCCACCCTACGCCCGCTGACATTTGGAATAACCAGCACTCGGAATAACCAGCACTCGGAATTTAGAGAGGATTTAAAGATGTATCCAGATTACATGGCGGAGTCGCTCCGCAAAGTGGTTCAGACACGTCCCGCACGTTTGGAACTGGCCCGTAAGCCTGACCCGGTCTATCCGCCGATGAACGCGGAGGAACGTCGCGCCGTTCTGGAAGGATTTCACCCCGATTTCGAGGCCAGCGCCCGCCGCCCAGTGTGCGTCGGCCCCAACCGGGACGAATCGCTGACCACCGAGGTGTCCGAACTGCTGGAGTCGCATTCCTGGCTGCGCAGCGATCAGGTCAATCTTGAGAAGCCGGATTTTGAAACCGACCTGCTGATCATCGGCGGCGGCGGAGCCGGCTGCAATGCCGCGCTGGTTGCGATGAAGGAACACGGGATACGCTCGATCATCGCCACCAAGCTGCGCATGGGCGATGCTAATTCGATGATGTCGCAGGGTGGCATGCAGGCCGCCGTATCGCGCACCGACTCCCCGACACGTCACTACCTGGATGCCATCGGCGGCGGCCATTTCGAAAACAAACCAGAATTGGTCAGGGCGCTCACCGAAGACGGCCCCGGCGTAGTCAAGTGGCTCGAAGATCTGGGTGTCTGCTGGGACAAGGAAAAAGATGGTTCGATGAAGACCATGCACGGCGGCGGCACATCGAGGAAGCGCATGCTGTCGTGCCGCGACTACACTGGCGCGATGATCATGCGCACGCTGATGGACGAGGTGCGCAACCATCCTGACATGATTGCCGTGAAGGAGTTTATGCCGGCCGTGGAACTGATCATGGACGACAAGGGGCGCTGCGCCGGTGCGGTTCTCTACGATATGGAAAGCGAGGAGTTTTTTACCGTCAAGGCAAAATCCACGCTGATCGCCACCGGCGGCTACGGTCGCCTGCACATCCGCGGTTACGACACCACCAACCATTACGGCGCGACTGGTGACGGGCTGGTGATGGCCTACCGCGCCGGTGCGAAACTGATGTACATGGACTCGGTGCAGTACCACCCGACGGGGGTCTCGTTCCCGGAGCAAATTGCCGGCTTTCTGGTCACCGAAGCGATCCGCGGCGCGGGCGGCCAGCCGCTGAACAAAGAAGGCGAACTGTTCGTTTACCCGCGCGAGCCGCGCGACATCGAGGCTTCGGCCATCATTCGCGAGTGCGTGCAGAACGGCGGCGGCGTTCCGACACCGTCGGGGCGCGTCGGCGTGTGGCTGGATTCGCCGCTGATCGACATGCTGCACGGCGAGGGTTATACCGAAAAGCACTTCCCGGCGATGTATCGCCAGTTTATCCGCTACGGCATCGACATCACCAAGCTGCCGATGCTGATCTACCCGTCGCTGCATTACCAGAACGGCGGCATCGAGATCAACGAGCGCTGCGAGACGGATCTTCCCGGCCTGTACGTGGCAGGCGAGGCCACCGGCGGCCTGCATGGCCGCAACCGCCTGATGGGCAACTCGGTGCTCGACTACAACGTGTTTGGCCGCCGTGCCGGGCGGTATGCCGGTGAATACGCCAAAACGGTCAAACTTGGGAAGTTGAGCCTGGCTCATCTCGATGCCTACGAGAAGGAGTTGGCGGAGGCTGGCGTGAAGACCGATCTGGTCACCCCGGTATTGTTGCCGTCTTACGCGCCCAAGGATGTCAAGAAGCGCCAGTTACTGCGCGGTGGCAATGCGCTGCCCGGCGCATCGGTGCTGCAAAACAGGCTGCATGATGAAATGCCCGGTGCTTGATGCGCTGGATAGAAACCGGATCAGAATCTAAAAAATTAGAATAAATGGCCCATATTGACGACAAGATCATCGAGCTGGCTCGCACTGCGCTCAGTTTCGAGTATGGCGAGGAACGCTTTTATCGCCATGCCGCCGAGATGACCAGAAACCCGAGCGGCAAAGCTATGCTCCTGCGTCTCGCGGATGAAGAACCGGGGCGTATGGAGGATATGCACACTTTGTTCGGCACCATTATCGGGCAGGAAGAATGGCAGCGCCTTGCAGCCGAAGAGGCGGCGAATGCCTACCCGTCTGGGGTGATCGCCGAAATGGAGGCAGCCCTCGCGCAACGTGGGATGGCCGCAGTCGCCGACGATGCGCAGGCTTTGCGCATGGCGATGGAGTTGGAGCGCCGGGTCATCCATCTGCTGAAGGATATGTCCGGGCATATCAATGACCCGGACATTATCAAGCTGGCTGAAAAGATGATCATGGAAGAGAGTTCACAATACGATACCCTGCAGGCACAGCTGGATAGTTTGCAGAACGTCGGATTATGGCTGGACACCCCCGAATTTCGCATGGATGGAAGGTTCTAAACGGTCAATCTATGGATACTACCCTACGCATTACCTCGTCCCGTGACGGCAGCTCTTTTGTGGCGCAGATCGAAAAGATCAGCGGGCAAAGGCTGCTGGCATGCTACCAGTGCGGCAAGTGCTCCGCCGGTTGCCCGATGGCGGCGCACATGGATGTGCTGCCCAACCAGATGATCCGCATGGCGCAACTGGGGATGCAGAAACAATTGCTGGCAGCGGATGCCATCTGGATGTGCGTGTCCTGTTTGACCTGCAACTCGCGTTGCCCGAAGGGCATAAAAATCGCCGAGGTAATCGAGGCGTTGCGCCGGACCGCGCTGCGCGCCGGAACGCGCGATGACCACCTCAAAATCATGGAATTGACCCCCGTGGAGCGCGGCGTATTACCGCCGATCGCCATGATCAGCGCCATGCGTAAATTGACCTCCTGATGTGAAGCCACCTGAGAATAAACCGATGAAGCTCGCCTATTACCCCGGCTGTACACTAAAAAAACCAGGCCACCAATTTCGATGTTTCCACCGTCTCGTCGATGGCGAAACTGGACGTGGAGGTCGAGGAACTGGACCGCTGGAACTGCTGCGGTACGGTGCATGCGCTGGATTCAGACAATGTCATGAACCGTGTGGCGCCGATCACCAACATGATTCGCGTCAAGGAAGCGCAAGCCAAGACAGAAGGCATGGCCAGCGAATTCATGACCGGTTGCGCGATGTGTTACAACACGCTCAAACGCGCCAACATCGACGTGAAGGCGCGCTCCGACGCGCTGGAAACCATCAATAATTTCCTGTCGCTGGAAAAAACAAAATACGAAGGTGACGTTGAGGTGCTGCATCTCCTCGAGTATTTGCGCGACCGTGTCGGTTTCGACAATCTGGCCAAAAAGGTAACAAAACCGCTCAAGGGGCTGCGTGTGGCCTGTTACTACGGTTGCCTGCTGTTGCGCCCGAAAGAAGTCGCTTTCGACGATACCGAGAACCCGACGATCATGGAAAACCTGATCCGCGCTCTCGGCGCTACGCCTGTGGAATTTTCGCACAGGGCAGAATGTTGCGGCGCGCACCAGACAGTTGACAAACCCGAGGTCATCGCCGACCGCACCGACAAGATCATGGGTTCGGCGTATGAGGAGCGGGCTGATCTGGTGGTGGTGAGCTGCCCGCTGTGCGCCTTCAATCTGGATTTCCGCCAGGATGATGCCAAGCGACTTAACCCGGAGTTCAACAATATGCCGGTGCTTTACTTTACCCAGTTGATGGCGCTGGCGTTCGGCTGCGACAAGTCGGCATTACGATTCGACCTCCAGCATATCGATCCGCTGCCGGTATTGAAGGCTCGCGGGCTGGATTAAGGAGAACAGCATGTTTTTCAACGACCTTAAGCCGACTCGCGGCGAAGTCCATATCAACGCCACCTGGTGCAAGGGCTGCGCTTTCTGCGTGCAGTTCTGCCCCACCGGCGTGCTGGAGATGTCCAAGGAATTTAATGCCAAGGGCTACCACCCGCCTTATGCGAAGAATCCGGACGCCTGTACCGATTGCAAATTTTGTCAACTGATCTGTCCGGAGTTTTCCATCTTCGTGAACAGGGTAGAAGAAAACAACATAGGAGAAACGCAAAAGTGAAAACGAAGCCAAGCGGAGCTAAAACAACTCCGGCAGGAGTTTCAGGGCAGGCTGATGTTCGCGCCAGAGTGCGTTATGGCGGGACTCAAACTGTTGCAGCCGATCCCAAAGGGGTCGATTCCGGCCCGCATTTCATGGATGGCGACCACGCGATCGCCGAAGGCGGGCTGGCGGCGGGTTGCCGGTTTTTTGCCGGCTATCCCATCACCCCCTCGACCGAAGCCGCCGAGCGTTTCGCCGAGCGCGCGCCCGAAGTCGGCGCTCTGTTCATCCAGATGGAAGATGAGCTCGCTTCCATCGCCGCCCTGATCGGTGGGGCATGGGGCGGGCAAAAATGCATGACCGTGACCTGCGGCCCCGGCTTCTCGTTGATGACGGAAAACCTCGGCCTGGCCTGCATGACCGAAACCCCGATGGTGATCGCCAACGTGCAGCGCGGCGGCCCATCCACCGGCTTGCCCACGTTGACCGCGCAGCAGGACATGATGCAGGCGCGCTACGGCCCGCACGGAGATAACATGATTATCGCCCTGTGCCCGGACAGTCCGCAGGAATGTTTCGACCTCACCATCGAGGCGTTCAACCTGTCGGAATACTACCGCGTCCCGGTCATTATTCTGACCGACGAAACCGTCGGCCACATGCACGAAAAAGTGGTGATCCCGCCCGCCGACCAGATCAGGGTGGTGCCACGCAACAATTACAGCGGCCCGAAAGAAGCCTGCCGCCCCTACAAGTTTGACAGCAAGGGCGGCCA
>CAZMWC010000017.1:0-17305 GCA_964569805.1 uncultured Gallionella sp. | reverse complement strand
CTGCCGCAGGCCATGCGCGGCAGATTGCAGCCGCTGTTCGTCACCGATTTTTCGCGCACGACTTGGTTGCTGGAATGGCAGGGCGCGCAGGTCGAGCTGTGCATGGATCGCGGCGAGGTGCGCGCCGGGGAACGCAGCGCGCCGATCTGCGAACTGGAACTTGAGCTGAAATCCGGCGAGGCGCGGCAGTTGTTCGCGCTGGCGCTGGCGTTGCTCGATATTGTTCCGCTGGAACCGGAGGCGGTCAGCAAGGCGGAGCGCGGCTTCCGCCTGCTGTCGGGGCAGGATGAAAGTCCGGTCAAGGCCGCGCCGCTGCGTCTGGAAAAGACCGCCACGCTGGCGCAAGCCTTGCAGGCGCTGATCTGGTCGTGCCTGTCGCACTGGCAGGACAATTTGCGCGGCGCGATGGAAAGCGAAGATGCGGAATACCTGCACCAGTTGCGCGTCGCGCTGCGGCGCTTGCGCGTGGTGTTGCGCATGACCATGAGCTACGGTGCCGACGAGCATTTGTCGGACTTGAACAAGGAGGTCGCCGCGATGTGCGTCGGGCTGGGGCATGCGCGCGACTGGGACGTGTTCATCGCGCAGACGCTGCAACCGATGTGCGCACGCATGCCGGCGCATGCCGGGCTTCAGGCCTTGCTGCAAGCGGCACAGCGGCAGCGCGACATGCAACGGGCCGCGCTGCGCGGCGAGACACAGGCGCGCGCAGCACAGCGCCTGATGCTGCGCCTCGCCGCCTGGATGAATGGCTCGTATTGGCAGAGTTTCGCCGGAGAGGCACCGGCGCGAAGATTCGCAACGCGCCGCCTGCGCAAGCTGGCGCGGCGCATCGCCGCCTTCAGCAGCGCGCCGGATGCGGCGGGCGCGGCGCAGTTGCATGCCCTGCGCATCCTCGCCAAGAAGCTGAGATACAGCGCGGAGTTCTTCGCCTCGCTGTACGGCAGTCACAAGGTCGCGGCGTATCTCGCGGCGCTGGCGAAGATGCAGGCCACGCTCGGGCAGATCAACGATGTTGCGGTAGCATACCGTCTGCTGGATGGGCTGGTGGATGAACTGGCTTTGTCGGTCCATCAAGAAGCAATTGCCCTGGCGAAAGGTTGGATTGCACACGATCTTTCACGGCAGTTCGCCGCATTGCGCAAGGTGAGGCAACATTTTGATGAGCAGACCGCATTCTGGGGAAAGTGATCCCTGTGACAAAATCAGCATCGGGTCTCATTCTGCTAGAATGGCCGCGCTCGATAAGAATCAACGCCAGGTTTCGCCAAATTCATGACCGTTGTCGCTGTATTTAACCAAAAAGGTGGTGTGGGGAAAACCACTACTGCCATCAATCTCGCGGCTGCGATGTCACGCCGTGGGCATCAGACAATTGGCATCGACCTGGACCCGCAGGCTCAATTTGGCGCTATCGTCGATATTGTTGCACCTTCCAGCGATGACAGTATTTACAGCCTGTTTCAGCGCAATCGGCCACTGCGCGAGCTGGTTCGAAAATCAGCCAGTGGAATTAGCGTTATTCCATCCCATACCGAACTGTCAAAAGTGGATGCGATGTACGGTAAGGGCTATAACGCGATTAACAAACTCAACACCAGTTTGCAGGCCGAAAAAACGGGGGGTGAAAATACGCCGTGGGTGCTTGATTGTTGCCCGATGGTGGGCGTTCTTTCATTGAATGCGATATTTGCCTGCGACGGCATTATTGTGCCTATTTCAGCAGATTACCTGTCCTTTAAGGGCGCCATTCAAATTCAGAAAACACTTAGGGCGCTCGAGCAAGTGCTTAAACGCCGCGTTAATCGACGTTATCTACTTACGCGTTTCGATTCACGGCGGAGTATGGCGAGGAAAATACTGCTTATGGCCGAAGCGGAATTTGGCGCTGACGTTTGCAGAACAATTATTTCTGAAAATGTCAGTCTGGCCGAAAGCCCGGTGCTGAATAAAACGATTTATGAGCATGCCCCCAGCAGCCGTGGCGCGCATGACTATGATGCATTGCTGGATGAATTGCTGGCTGGCGGGTTTATTCAAGTTTGAAGAGACGTTGCGCTAAGCCGGCGCATACCGCGCGACCTATATCGACAGGCTGTTAAACCTTGTCATCTTTAGAAATCAGTGTCAGAACATTTTCTATGTCTATTGACTGATAAAATCTTCTGTCGGAGTTGATGGCTTTGTAGTTTGTGATTTCGCAATTGCGATACATCTGGCGCAGTTTACGTTCCGCGTCCGGCAAGTCCTGACCGAAAATCTGGATACTGTCGATATTCTGCCCATCCCGTGTAATCACAGAAAAATCAAATTTTGGCATACATCCCCCACATGAAAATTGCTCCAAAACTATCCAAGCCGAGAATTGATATTGGCCTGAAAAAAGTAAACAGGTGGATTGTACGACGGTTTTGACTTGTTTATGGATAAGCAGTATTGCGCAACCCGAAGCAGCGCCACTGCGATACATATTTGTTTTAGAATGGGCGCGTGCGGGATCGGCAGATTTAACACGAATAAAAAATAGGGAACGCTGACATGTTAGTCATCATTGGTTATATAGCGGTATGTTTGTCGGTGTTCGGTGGCTTTGCGCTGGCGGGTGGCCATTTGGCCGCATTGTTTCAACCGATTGAGTTGCTGATGATCGGTGGCGCTGCCGCCGGCGCATTCCTGGTGGGCAATACCGGCAAGGTGATGAAGGCGACACTCAAGGCGTTGCCGACAGTGCTGAAAGGTGCCAAATACAACAAGAATTCCTACATGGAATTGATGGCGTTGTTGTATGAATTACTCGGCAAGGTGCGCAAGGAAGGATTGATGTCCATCGAGGGCGATGTCGAGAGGCCGGAGGAAAGCCCGATCTTTGCCAAATATCCCACCGTGCTGGCTGATCACCATGTGATCGAATTTATGACCGACTACTTGCGCATCATGGTCAGCGGCAACCTCAATGCGATGGAAATCGAAAATCTGATGGATCTGGAAATCGAGACGCATCACCACGAGGCGATGGTGGCCTCACATGCGGTTGCCAAGCTGGGCGACGGGATGCCGGCTTTCGGCATCGTTGCGGCGGTGATGGGCGTGGTGCATACCATGGAATCGGTCGGTCTTCCGCCCGCTGAATTGGGGATGTTGATCGCACATGCCTTGGTGGGTACCTTCCTCGGGATTTTGCTGGCGTATGGTTTTGTTGGGCCACTGGCTTCTACGTTGGAGCAGAAAGCCGAAGAGGGTAGCAAGATGCTCCAGACTATCAAAGTGACTCTGTTGGCCAATCTGAACGGCTACGCGCCGGCGATGGCGGTCGAGTTTGGGCGCAAAGTGTTGAATTCAACCGAACGCCCCGGCTTCGCCGAGCTGGAAGAACATGTCAAAACGAAACGCTAATCAGAAGACAGAGGGCAGAAGACGGAGGACAGATTGTTGTGTGCCGCTGCGCGGCACGCTATATCTGAAGACGCGGCGTAGCCGCGACAACACCTCTGTCCTCTGTCCTCTGTCCTCAGTCTTCTGATCATGGCCGAAGATAAAAACAAAAAACCCATTGTCGTAAAGCGCATCAAGAAGGTGGCGGCTAGCGCGCACGGCGGCGCGTGGAAAATTGCCTACGCCGACTTTGTCACGGCGATGATGGCGTTCTTTCTGTTGATGTGGCTGCTGGGCTCAACTACCAAAGGCGACCTGCAGGGCATCGCCGATTACTTCAAGACACCGCTTAAAGTCGCCTTGTCGGGTGGTTCGGGTTCCGGGGATAGTTCCAGTATTCTCAAGGGCGGCGGCGAAGATATGACGCGCAAAGCCGGGCAGGTCAAAAAGGGCGAATTGCCCCCCGAAAAAAAGCTTATCAATGTCAAAATAAATGCCCGCGAAGCCAAGCGGCTTGATCGTGAAAAAGAACTCGAAAAGCTTAAAGGACTGAAAGCCAGCATTGAAAGCGCCATTGACAATAACGCCAAATTACAGCAATTTAAGAACCAGATTCTGCTGGACATCACCAGCGAAGGGTTGCGCATCCAGATCATGGATGAAAAGAACCGCCCGATGTTCCAACTGGGCAGCGCGCAACTTGAATCCTATACCAAGGAAATTTTGCACGAGATCGGCAAGATGCTGAACGAAGTCCCCAATAAAATCAGCATTTCCGGCCACACCGATGCGGCGCTTTATGGCGGGGGCAGCAAGGGCTACAGCAACTGGGAGCTGTCTGCCGACCGAGCCAATGCTTCGCGCCGCGAACTGATCACAGGTGGTATGGCGGAGGCAAAAATTGTCCGGGTAGTAGGATTGTCGTCCGCGGTGCTGTTTAAAAAAGAAGAGCCGCTAAACCCGATCAATCGCCGCATCAGCATGATCGTGATGAACAAGGCGGCTGAAGAGGCGGCGCAACATGATGGCGGCGTGGTGAATACGGGCGCGGAAACAGATGATGAAGAAACGGATGGTGAAGAAACAGATGCTGCCGCCACTGCTGCGCAGGGCACAGCTCCAGATGCCGTTGCTGCTGTCCCTGCTGGCGTAGCTGTTCCCGCTGCGCCAGCAGGGCGTTAGGGAAACGCGGATTAAATCTATAACAATCAATCCATAACAAAGCCCTTCGACAGGCTCAGGGCGAACGGATGATTTAATCCGCGTTTCCTTAGAATCGTAAGTGCAATAAGCGAAGCGCATCGAACCAAATTTGAATCCGCGCTCTAATGAAGGTGGTGGTATATTGCAAAACAGAATATCTGCGCCACTGCCGGCAGCAAATAGCGGGCAACTAATAAGAGCGTACGTTAACAGGAGGATCAACTATGTTGAACAATATGAAAATCAGTACCCGGCTGCTGTTCCTGATGGTATTTCTGCAGATGGGGCTCGTGTGGATCGGTGGTACGGGTTTGTTCGGTATGAACAAGGCCAACGAGGGATTGCGCACGGTATATGAAGACCGCACCGTGCCATTGATGGATCTGGGGCTTGCCATCGATATGATTAACCGCATGCGCACCAATGCGGTTATAGCAGCCAATGCACCCAACCCGGAAGCAGCGACCAAAGCCAATGCAGATACGCTCAAGCTGGATGGCGAAGTCGATAAGCTATGGGCAAAATATATCGCCACCTCGCTTACGCCTGAAGAAAAGCAACTGGCAGACAGCTTTGGCCAGCAATTTAAGACATATCAGCTATCGCGCAACGTCACCATGAAACTGGCGATGGAGGGGGACTTTGCCGCTTCCAGAGAAAATGCCGCCAAGGATGCCGGGCCGAAATTCACTGCTGCACGCGAAACCATGTTCAAGCTGATCAAGTTGCAAGGCTCGGTCGCCAAAGCGGAATATGAGGCGGCGCAATCGCGCTATACGATGTTCAGCAATGCCGGCATCGCCCTTATCCTGATCGGCATGGCATTGAGCGGTGCGCTGGGCTTTTCGATCATCCGTGGCATCAACCGTTCGGTAGCCGAGTTGCGCGGCGTGATGGTGAAAATGGCGGCGGATGGCGATTTGAACGCACGCGTCAAAATACATGGCAAAGATGAGCTAGGCCAGGCGGCCACCGCCTTTAACGGATTGATCGACGGCTTTGCCAGCATTATCCGGCAGGTGATCGGCAATGCAGGTACGGTATCCAGCACTGCAGCGCAACTGGCGACATCCTCTTTGCAAATAGCCCAAGGCTCACAGACGCAGAGTGAAGCCGCCGCTTCCACGGCGGCGGCAGTGGAGCAGATTACCGTCAGCATCAATTCGGTGTCGGCCAACACCGACGATGTGCGCAAACTCTCCGAGCAAAGCCTGCAACAGACCCGGCAGGGCAATGAAAGCGTCACCCAGATGATCGGAGAAATACGCCACGTACAGGAAGCGGTCAACCAGATCGCCGGATCGGTCAAGGAATTTGTTGACAGCACCCGCGCCATTGCCGGCATGACCCAACAGGTGAAGGACATCGCCGACCAGACCAACCTGCTGGCATTGAATGCTGCAATTGAAGCGGCGCGTGCCGGTGAGCAAGGGCGAGGTTTCGCGGTGGTGGCGGACGAAGTGCGTAAATTGGCAGAGAAATCTGCGCAGTCGGCCAACGAAATCGATCAGGTGACCAACTCGCTAAACCAAAAATCCAATCACGTCGAAGCGACCGTCCAGTCCGGATTACGCTCTTTGCAGGCGACACAGGAACAGGTTGAACGTGTCTCTGCCGTATTGACCCAGGCGGGCGAGGCGGTATCGCAATCCAGCCACGGCGTGAACGACATCGCGGCATCGGTCAGCGAACAAAGCCTGGCCAGCACCGAGATTGCGCGCAACGTGGAGAGAATTGCGCAGATGTCGGAAGAAAATCATGCGGCAGTCGAATCCAACAGCAAAGACATCGTGCAACTGGAGCAATTGGCCAAAGATTTGCAGGCGGCAGTGAGCCGGTTCAAGGTGTAGGGGCACGGCACGGCGCGCCGTGCCATATCCCATATGAATGGGCTGTAGGGGCGATTCACGAATCGCCCGCCCGGCGAGCCAACGGACAATAATGCAAAACAAAAACGCCTACGTCTCACAAAAAGAAGCGCGGAGGGCAATCTGGATACCGGGCTAATCATATTTAGCAACTTGCTGCCACAATGGAAGAATTTAGCCAATCTGTTGCCGAAGTTGCTAATATGGCGGCGGAAGAATTGGCTAAATCAGCCACCGAATTGAAAAAAGCGGTGTATCCGCTAACCAAGTGTGCGATGTAGGGGCGATTCACGAATCGCCGCTACTCCAGATTTAAGGGGGAATAAATGTCGGATCTATTAAAAAATATTGATGCCAGAACCAAGCTGGCGGGAACCAACAAGCTGGAAATCCTGATGTTCTCGCTGGGCAAGGATGTGCGCACCGGGCGCGAGGAAACATTCGGCATCAACGTGTTCAAAGTGCGCGAGGTGATGCGCATTCCCGAAATTACGCGTGCTCCGGAAATGCCCCCCTCGGTTGAGGGTATGGTGAGTTTGCGCGGCGTGCTGGTTCCGGTGATTGACTTGGCAAAATATATCGGCATGGAGGCCGAGAGCAAGCCGGAGATCATGATTGTCACCGAATACAACGGGCATACGCAGGGTTTTCTGGTCAGGGCAGTGGACAATATTTTGCGGCTGGACTGGTCGGCGATGCGTGTGCCGCCGGCAATGCTGGTGGCGGAAATGGGCGGATTGGTGACGGCGATCACCGAGCTGAAGGATAAGCGTCTGGTGATGATGATGGACGTGGAAAAAGTGCTTTCCGAAACCACCCGTTTCGATACCGATGAATTGATTTTCAAAAGCGTCAAGCCGCTGGGCAAGGAAAACCGCACGGTATTCTTTGCCGATGATTCTTCGGTGGCGCGCAACCAGATCGCCAAAACGCTGGATGCGATGCAGGTCAAATATATTTCTGCAATCAACGGCCGTCAGGCATGGGCAGAATTGGCGAAAATGGCTGATTATGCGGATTCCACGCACACACCGCTCAAGGATATGATTCAAGTGATTCTCACCGATGTGGAAATGCCGGAGATGGACGGCTACATGCTGACGCGCAAGATCAAGGCGGATAAGCGTTTTGCCGGTATTCCGGTGTTGATGCACTCGTCGCTTTCCAGTTCATCGAATCAGCAATTGGGCAAGACGGTTGGCGTGGATGAGTATGTGCCGAAGTTTGAGGCGCAAAAATTGGCACAGACTTTAGGGCGGTTATTGGCGTAGGGGCGATTCACGAATCACCCGTATGGTTGAGGTAGGGGCGATTCACGAATCGCCCGCGTTGGGCAAGGGCAATTCATGAATTGCCCCTACGGTTAGGAGAAAGAAATGACATACACAGAGGATATGGTGGCAGGCGATCAGGACGGGTTGATGGACCATATTGATGCGCGCACCAATCTGGCCGGCACCAACAAGATGGAAATCCTGTTGTTCAGCCTAGGGAGTAACGAGAAATTTGGCATTAACGTATTCAAGGTGAAGGAGGTCAGCCAGGCCGGAAAAATCACCCGCACACCGAATATGCCGAGCGGGGTGGACGGCATTATCAGCCTGCGCGGGCATGTGATGCCGGTGTTGAATCTGGCCAAATTCATGGGCCTGAACCCTGCCGAGAAACACCACACCATGATGGTGGCGGAATACAACACGCATATTCTCGGTTTTTTGGTGGAAAGCGTGGATCGCATTATTCGCGTGGACTGGGACAAGGTGCGCGCGACCGAAGGCATGCTTTCCGACAAGGGTTCACTGATTACCGCGATCACCGAATTGTCGGACGGCACGCTGGTTTCGATCCTCGATGTGGAGCAAATTTTAGCCAATGCGTTTGGCGAGGGTGTGGTTGGCAATGTCGAGAAGGTGGAGTCGGCGCACGATTTGTGCATTTTCTTTGCCGACGATTCGATGGTGGCGCGCAGGAAGATCGCCGAAGTGCTGGACAAGATGGGTGTCAAGCATATTCAGGCAAACAATGGGCATGAAGCCTGGGAAAGACTCAAAACCATGGCGGATGCGGCGCAAAATTCGGGGATGAATTTGCATGGCCAGATACAAGTGATTTTAACCGACGCGGAAATGCCGGAAATGGACGGTTATGTGCTGACCCAGAACATCAAGGCAGACAGCCGCTTTGACGGCATACCGGTGGTGATGCACTCATCGTTGTCTTCGGAGGCCAACCGTGCAATGGGGCGCCGTGTCGGCGTGGATTATTATGTGCCAAAATTTGACTCGTTGATCTTGTCGTCAACATTACGACCGTTGTTGACATAAAACAGTACCGAGTGGAAAACAGGACTGAGGACTGAGTGAAGTCAGAGGCGGGACTGGATAGGTTTACCCAGTCCTTAGTCCTCGAACCTCAGTCCTGATTTTAGGAGAGTGTGATGGGTATAGAAGGTACAAGGTTTCTGGTGGTGGACGATTTCTCCACGATGCGGCGTATCGTGCGCAACCTGCTCAAGGAGCTGGGATTCTCCAATGTTCAGGAGGCGGAAGATGGCGTGGATGCACTGGCGAAGCTGCGCGCAGCCGAATTCGATTTTGTGGTGACCGACTGGAATATGCCCAATATGACCGGCATCGAGTTGCTGCGCGCGATCCGGGCGGATGCCAAGCTCAAACATCTGCCGATATTGATGGTGACGGCGGAGGCAAAAAAAGAGAACATCATTGAGGCGGCACAGGCGGGTGCAAGCGGTTATGTCGTAAAACCGTTCACCGCAGCCACACTGGATGAAAAGTTGAAAAAGATATTCCAGAACTTTCCAAATCTACAAAAGTGAGTGAAGTCATGACGACCAATACTGCAAGCGGTGATTCCGATGATCTCGAGGCGCTGTTCGACAGCATCGTGGCGGCGCATGTCGCCGAAACTGCGCCCTCCGCCGCGAATAATGCCGGTTCCGGCCATGAAACTGACACCGGCAAGGTGATGAACCATATCGGGCAGATGGCGCGTACGCTGCACGATACGTTGCGCGAGTTGGGGCTGAACAAGGAAATCGAAAAGGCCGCATCGAGCATTCCCGATGCGCGCGACCGTTTGAATTATGTCGCGACGTTGACCCAACAAGCCGCCGAGAAAGTGTTGAACGCAACCGATGCGGCACAGCCTATCGTGGAGACCATCGGGATCGAGGCGAAGCGGTTGTCGGGCCAATGGCAGTTGTTGTTCGAGAAAAAACTCGACGTGGAACAATTCAAGAATCTGGTTATGCAAACCGTCACTTTTCTGGATAGCACACCCAAGCAGACCAAGGCTGCCAATGCCTATCTCATGGAAATCATGATGGCGCAGGATTTTCAGGATTTGACCGGACAGGTTATCAAGAAGATTATCGAAGTGACGAAAAACATGGAGCAACAACTGGTGGCGTTATTGCTGGAAAACGCGCCTGCAGCAGTCAAGGCGGATTACGAAACGGGGTTGTTGAATGGTCCGGTAATCAATGCAAAAGGCCGCACCGATGTGGTGACCAGCCAGGATCAGGTGGATGACTTGCTGGAAAGTTTGGGGTTTTAGTAGTAAGTAGTAAGTGGAACGGCACTTCGTGCCTCAGTGGATAGTAGGTGGTGGGTGGTAGGTGGGTTCCCCACTTCCCATTGAGGCACGAAGTGCCGTTCCACTCCCTACTCACCAGATAAGGAGAGAAAAATGAATGATTTCGCGGGCATGGAAGAGTTGTTAAGCGATTTCCTGATGGAAGCGGGCGAGATGTTGTCCGATGTCGATAGCAAGTTGATGGATTTGGAGAAACGTCCCAATGACAGCAATTTGCTCAACGAGATCTTTCGCGGTTTTCATACCATCAAGGGTGGCGCGGGATTTCTCAATGCGACCGAGCTGGTGACGTTGTGCCATCTCACCGAAAACCTGTTCGACAAGCTGCGTAACCGGGAATTGACATTGAGTGCCGAACTCATGGATGTGATCTTTGCGGCGACTGCCGAAGTGCGCAGGATGTTCAGCTCGTTGCAGCAAAGCCAGCAACCGGGTGCGGCACCGGCGGATATTCTGTCCAACCTGAAAGCGGCGTTGGACGGGAAAGCGGTTGCGGCACCGACGAAAATTCAGCCGGTAAGTTCTGCGGCAAACGCAGCCCCCGCTACAGCACCATCATCTGGGCAAGCAATAGATAATGTGGATTGGAACGCACTGTATAGCGCGTTGACCGGCGTGGATATTGTTGCCAAAACGGGCGTAACCCGTGACCCGGAAAAGATTGCCGAGGCGATTTCGGAGGAAAAGTCCACCAAAGAGGCCTTCGGGCGACGCACCAGCGATGTGCCGGGAACAACGGTCGGGCGACGCGGCGGGGATGTGCCAGCGCAGGAGGCAAAGGAGTCCACCATCCGTGTGGATACCGATCGCCTGGATCAGGTGCTCAACCTGTCCGGCGAGATCGGCCTGACCAAGAACCGCCTCACGCATCTACGCTCCGATATTTTGCAGGGCCGCAACGATGCGGTTACCCTGCAGGAACTCGATCAATCCGTCACGCAGCTGGATATGCTGGTGGTGAATTTGCAGAATGCGGTGATGAAGACGCGGATGCAGCCGATCGGCCGCCTGTTCAAGAAATATCCGCGCCTGGCGCGCGATCTGGCGCGGTCATTGGGCAAGGATGTGGAGTTGGTGTTGTCCGGCGAAGAAACCGAAATGGACAAGACCATGATCGAGGACTTGAACGATCCGCTGGTTCATCTGGTGCGCAATGCAGTGGATCACGGTGTCGAATCTATCGAGGATCGCATCAAGGCAGGCAAGCCGGAAAAAAGCATGGTGGAGCTCTCCGCGCGCCAGGAAGGCGACCATATCCTGATCACCATTGCCGACGACGGCAAGGGTATGCGCCCCGAAATGATACGCGGCAAGGCAATCGAAAAGGGATTGATCACTACCGAGGTGGCCAATACGCTGGATGAAAATCAGTGCCTTGAGCTTATCCTGCTGCCGGGTTTTTCGACCAAAGATGAAATCTCCAGTGTCTCCGGCCGCGGTGTGGGTATGGACGTGGTGAAGACCAATATCGAAAAACTCAACGGCTCGATCAACATTCAATCAGAACCCGGTAAGGGGAGCGTTTTTACCATCTCGCTGCCGCTCACGCTGGCGATCCTGCCGGTGTTGATTTTGCGTCTCGGCGAACAGTCTTTTGCCGTACCGCTGTCGATGGTGCGCGAAATTTTGTCTATCACGCCGGATCAATTGCAACAAGTTTCCGGCAGGGCGACCATGGTGGTGCGCGGCGAAGTGTTGCCGGTATTGCCGCTGGCGCAGCTCATCGGTTGGGAGCAGGGGGTCGTGCCGGAAGTGGGCGTACTGATGCAGTTTGGCAGCAACAGTTTCATCCTCTCGGCGGATGGCTTCGCCGGGCACGACGACGTGGTGATCAAGTCGCTGGACACCTTCCGCCCCAAGGGCGTGGCGGGTGTCACCATGTCCAGCGAAGGCGATATTGTGCTGATTCTCGACATCAAGGAATTGCTCAGCGACATCCGCGGGCATTAGAAATAGTAGGGGCGATTCATGAATCGCCCGTACGGCGGTAAGCGGCACTCCCTACCTACCAATTACTAAACAAAGGAAAATTCATGTTCGGCGGAAAATTAAAGCAACAATATCAACAGGCACTGGACAAGCTGGCGCAGTCCGAGCAGGAGGTGGCAAATTTACGCAGCGAACTGGACAGGAACAAGAGTGAATGCGAAGCAATGCGCGCAGAAATGCAAGGAGCGCATACCGAGCATGGAGTATTTGGTGAGCTACATGCCAATATGCAGGGCTTCGGCGATTCATTCGGCGCGCTGCAACAATCCCAAGTGGCAGCAGCCCAGTCGTTGCGCGAGGAAAAACTGCATGCCATAGAAGCGGCCAATGTTTCCGGGAGTAATCGCGAAGCGGTGTTGCAAATCGCAAATAGCCTGGAGGCGTTATCCGGGGATACCTTGCAAGCCTCACAAAATGTGCAGAGCCTGACCGAGCGCGCCAAACAAATCGGCAGCATCGTTAAACTGATCAAGGAAATTGCCGACCAGACTAATCTGCTGGCGCTCAATGCGGCCATCGAGGCGGCACGCGCGGGCGAGCAAGGGCGCGGGTTTGCGGTGGTGGCGGATGAAGTGCGTAAACTGGCCGAGCGCACCGCAAAAGCCACCAGCGAAATCTCTGCGATCGTGGTTGCCATCCAGGGTGAAACAGATCAAACCAAGACGCAAATGGAGGGGCTGGCGGGAAAATCACAATCATTCAGCCGCGATGTTGGCGGGGTGGTGGACAGCATGAAGCATCTGCTGGAATTGTCGGGCCAGATGGAGGGCTCGATCTCGGCGGCGGCACTGCGCAGCTTCGTGGAAGTTGCCAAGATCGATCACATCCTCTACAAATTCGAGATTTACAAAGTGTTCATGGGTATTTCGGAACGCACTGCCGATAGCTTTGCATCACACACCGCCTGCCGGCTGGGCAAATGGTACTTTGAGGGTGAAGGCAAGGAATGTTTTTCCAAGCTGGATGGCTATGCGGCGGTCGCCAGTCCGCATCAGGCTTTTCACCAGCATGGCCGGGAAGCGGTTGAAACATTCCGCTCCGGGAAAGCTTTGCAAGGTGTGGAGCTGGTTGCGAAGATGGAGACGGACAGTATGGAAGTGCTCGCCGCTCTGGAGAGGATCGCCGTGTCTGGAGAGGGCGATAGCAGTGTGTTGTGTCACTCGCCGGATTAACCCGGAAGTATCGTAGGTACGAATTTATTCGCACAAACAAACCACACAGGCCGCTATATAGGGGAAAGTAGTTCACGCGTATTTAGCTGGCCGACAGAAGCCAGCCCGGATGTATAACCATAGCAACAGGGAGGATGAAATGCGCTTCGTTGACTTGAAACTGCGTTCAAAGCTGATATTTATCACCGCATTGGTGTTCATGCCCATCATGGGCGGCGGCACCTTGTACCTGGTTCACCAGACCTACTGGATGGAGGTGAAAAACGCCCTCGGCGGGTTGATGAATTTTGTCGATGCCAAGCAGCAGGGGGTGATCCGTTACATCGGGCAAAACGAGAAATTTACCAAACAGATGGCCTCGTTGGCTAATGACATCGACCCTGCCGCGCTGCGCAAACATTTTGCCAAAGTGGTAGAAACCGACGTGTTCAATCAGGCCGACCATCCGTTCAAGGATGAAGTCGCCGCAGGCAAGCGCAAGATCGCTACCTGGCGCGCCTACCGCGCCATTGATCTGGTGCACGACGGCAAGATTGTGGTGTCATCCGACCCAGCGCGTGAAGGCAAGGATTGGACGCAAAAACTGGACACCAAGCACGGCTATTCCGATGTCTGGATGGACGGCGATACGCCAGTATTGAGTTTTGCCGCTGCGGGCGGCGGCGGCACGGTCTATGTGCATGCGGATGCGCGCATGATGACGCTGATCGTCAACGGCGAGATTGGCAACATGGAAGGCGGCATGGGGGCGTTCTATCTGGCCGGCGTGGGCAAGACCTTCGACTACTACATCGTCAACAAGGACAATGTGATGATCACCGAATCGCGCCGCTATGCCGGTTCGATTCTCAAAAACAAGGGCAGCGAGTTCCCGTGGAAGGCAACGCAGCAGGACAAGTCGCTCAATCAGATGTGTACCGCCGAAGGCAAGTATGTCACCAATGCCAAGTGTACGACCGGCTGCCGCGAGGCGATGGGTTTTTACGCCGGGCCGGATGGCAAGGAAATGCTCGGCGCTTCCATGCCGTTCTATGATTCTGGCTGGACGATTGTGGTGGAACAGGAATCTGATGAACTGCTGGGGCCGCTGTTCAACCTGGGCTATCTCATCGCGGCGGTGTGCGGGGCGTTGCTGGTGGTTGCCTTCTTCGTGTTCAATTTTGCGATACGCCGATTCGTCGCGTCACCGCTGGCGAAACTGACTTCGGCAATCGGTGAAATGGCTGGCAGCGAAGGCCAATTCGATATGTCCAAGCGCTATGACACGAAGACGAAAGAAGAGCTGGGCGCGATCTCGCGGGCCTTCGACGGATTGCTCGACTCGTTCGGGAAAATGGTGCGCGACATTCACCAGACCTCCGATGGATTGATCGGAACGATTGATGAGGTGGAGAAAAACAGCACGCAAGTGGGCTTGGGGTCGCAGGCGCAATCCGAAGCGGCAGCTTCGGTCGCTTCTGCAGTGGAGGAGACTGCGGTCAGCGCGACCCATGTTTCCAATCTGGCGCAGGAGGCGGGTGCCGCGACCGGGCATAACCTGGAGTTGTCAAAAAATGGCTGTAACCTGGCCGAGCAAACGGCGCATGACATGGCGCGTGTCGCCGAACTGGTGGCGCAATCCGCGAGCGCGGTCACCAACCTGAACCAGCAGTCGGAACATATCGGCGGCATCGTGAAAGTGATCAAGGAAATTGCCGACCAGACCAACTTGCTGGCCTTGAATGCGGCGATTGAGGCGGCACGTGCCGGTGAGCAGGGGCGCGGTTTTGCGGTAGTGGCCGATGAGGTGCGCAAGCTGGCGGAACGCACCGGCAGCGCGACCACCGAGATACAGAAACTGATCGATTCCATGCGCTCCGAAGTGGAGCATACGGCAAAATCGATGGATGCGACGCGGCAAGAAACGACGCACAGTCTCGGGTTGGTCGCCCGTGTCCGCGATGCGCTGACTGAAATAGGACAGGGTGTTCAAAGGAACTCGGAAAGAATGACGGAAATCGTCTCGGCCACGCGCGAGCAGGATGCAGCGATCCAGAATATTGCGCAGAACGTGGAAAACATTTCCAGCATGGCGGAGAAAAATAATGCCGCCGCACAGCAATCAACGGAACTGTCGCATGGATTGCGCGCTTTGGGCGGGCAGTTGCAAAGCGGGATTGCACACTTCAAGACATGATGTGCCGCAGGGGCAATTCAGGAATTGCCCCAAAAGGGCGATTCGTGAATCGCCCCTACAAGCCCATGCCATGATGAATAACCGCGAGTTCTCGTAGGTCGGGTTAGCGGCTTCATCGCGTAACCCGACGTAATTGGCGAAAATGTCGGGTTACGGCACAAAAACCGTGCCTAACCCGACCTACGAACAGGCCAACACTTTCCATGCACCTTAACCGCGAGTTTCATTTTACCGAGCAGGATTTCCAGCGCATCCGCAAACTGATCTATGAGCATGCGGGTATCTCGTTGAGCGAGAGCAAGCAGGAGTTGGTGTACAGCCGTCTGGCGCGGCGGTTGCGCGCAACCGGCACCAAGACTTTTGCGGAATATCTGGATCGTTTGCAGCGCGGTGACCAGGTCGAGTGGGAGGCTTTCGCCAATTCACTAACCACCAATCTGACCTCGTTTTTCCGCGAGGCGCACCATTTTCCTATCCTGACCGAACACCTGCGCAAGCTTGGCACGGCGCGCCCCATCGTGTTGTGGTGCTCCGCCTGTTCGACCGGCGAAGAGCCTTATTCGATGGCGATGACGGCAGTGGATGCGTTCGGCGGTTTCGATTGCCCGGTCAGAATCATCGCTTCCGATCTGGATACCAAAGTGCTGCAGGCCGCGCGCGCCGGTCGTTATAAGCTGGAGACGGTTGTCAAAATAGCGGCCGCGCAGATCGATAAATTTTTTATACGCGGCAAAGGTGAGGATGCGGGTTTTGTGCAAGTGCGACCCGAGTTGCAAAAGATGATCAGCTTTCAGCGCGTCAATCTGCTCGATGCCAGTTATCCGATACGCGAACAACTGGATGCGATTTTTTGCCGCAACGTGATGATCTACTTCGACAAGGATACGCAACTGGCGATACTGAAAAAATTCGCACCGCTGTTGCGCAACGATGGTTTGCTGTTCGCCGGGCATTCGGAAAATTTTTATCATGCCAGCGATTATTTCAAGTTGCGCGGGCATACGGTGTATCAGAAGGCAGAAAACAGATGACAGAAGACAGAGGTTTTGTTGCCGCTGTGCGGCAATCATTCAATAAAAACGCGGCGAAGCCGCACAACAATCTGTCTCCTGTCCTCTGTCCTCTGTCCTCTGTTGTCATCGTCGTCGGTTCTTCCACCGGCGGCACAGAGGCGCTCAAGGTGTTCCTGTCGGGTATGCCGGAACATGCGCCCGCTATTCTGATCGCACAGCATATGCCGGAACTGTTCACACAATCGTTTGCTACTCGTCTGGATAGTTTGTCCCAGATGCGCGTCCGGGAAGCGGAACACCATGAAATCATCCAGGCCGGAAACGTCTATCTTGCGCCCGGACATTCGCACTTGTTGCTGGAACGCGCGAATGGCGCGTACCGGACGGTGCTTAACCAAAACCCGCCAGTGAACCGCCATCGCCCGTCGGTTGGCGTGTTGTTTCACGCCGCTGCCGAGGTGTTGGGCAATCATGCGGTCGGTGTCATGCTGACCGGCATGGGCAAGGATGGGGCGGCGGCGATGCTGGAGATGCACCGGGCCGGGGCATATAATTTTGCGCAGGATGAGGCGAGTTGCGTGGTGTTTGGGATGCCGCGCGAAGCCATCGCTTTGGGTGCGGTGGATGAGGTCGTGCCGCTGGAGAAAATGGCGGAGCGCGTGTTGGCTCATTTGAGGGTAATGGCGTAAGAATATGCCACTTTCACAACTTATCTGCCTCGATCCGCCTGTTGTTGCCAAGCTGCTGTAGGAGTAGCGTGAAACTTGCTGAATAGATAGTAAATATCCCCGCTATTTGCCCGATTGAACTTTACAAAGCTGTCCATAATTGCCATAGCTCAAAAAATCTATCATGGCAGACGACAGCGATCTAGAAAAAACCGAACAGCCCTCACAG
>CAZMWC010000016.1:0-17543 GCA_964569805.1 uncultured Gallionella sp. | reverse complement strand
TCCGGGTCGGTGACTCCGGTCAGATGCCGCAGAAATTCTGTACTGGCATCGACGTGGATCACTTTCATGTGCAGATGGTTGGCAAATGTTTCCATCACCTGTTCGGCTTCGTTCAAACGTAACAGGCCGTTGTCCACGAATACGCAGGTCAACTGGTCACCGATGGCGCGATGGATCAAGGCCGCCGCGACGGACGAGTCCACGCCGCCGGACAGGCCGAGAATGACTTCGTTGTTGCCCACCTGCGCGCGGATATTTTCCACCGCTTCGCCGATGTAATCCGGCATGTTCCAGTCCTGCGCGCAGCCGCAGATGTCATGCACGAAACGGGCGAGGATGGCCTTGCCTTGGTGGGTATGGGTCACTTCGGGGTGGAACTGCACGGCATAAAAGCGGTGCGTCTCATCGGCCATTGCGGCAAACGGCGTGGCTGCATTGGAGGCAATGGCCGAGAAACCCGGCGGCAGCGCCGTCACCTTGTCGCCGTGGCTCATCCACACGTCGAGCATGCCATGCCCCTGGGCATTGGTCTTGTCCTGGATGCCGTCGAACAGTTTGGAATGACCATGCGCTCGTATCTCAGCATAACCGAATTCGCGCACCTTGCCGCTCTCCACCTTGCCGCCCAACTGCGCCGCCATGGTCTGCATGCCGTAGCAGATACCCAGCACCGGTACGCCCAGTTCGAACACCATCTGCGGTGCTTTTGGTGTCTCATCTTCGTAAACGGAATTGGGGCCACCGGAAAGAATGATGCCGGAAGGATTGAACGCGCGGATATGCGCTTCGGCCATGTCCCACGGATGCAGTTCGCAATAGACATGAGTTTCACGCACACGGCGCGCGATGAGTTGGGTGTATTGGGAACCGAAGTCGAGGATGAGGATTTTTTTATGAGACATGTGAGTTATTAGACGTAAGACGTAAGTTGTTAGTTGGTAGAAATAGCCTTTTGCAGACCTTTGAGCATCTTGCCGATTTCTTCAGCCTTTTCGAGCGCCGAATATAATTTTTCTTCGGACAGATAACCAAGTCGTTGCGCCAGCATGATCTGGGTTTCAAGTTCAGCCAAAGAGCCCCGCGCAATACCTAGAAAATGATTGAATTCTTTGCTTGAATTGCGCGCTTGTCCTTCCGCAATATTGGATGGAATAGAAACCGCAGCGCGTTGCAACTGGCTGGTTAACCCATAAACTTCCTGTCGGGGAAACTCAGCGCAGAGCTTATAAACGACCTCTGCCAATTCCATCGCCAGTCGCCAAACCTTAAGTTCACGATATCCGGCCATCTGCAAACCCTGGTTATTAGTCGGAAGACGTAAGTTGGTAGTTGGTGCGCTTCGCGTTTTTAACTTACGTCTTACGTCTCAAGTCTTACGACTAGTCAATATGATAATTCGGCGCTTCCTTGGTGATCTGCACATCGTGTACGTGCGACTCACGAATGCCTGACGAGGTGATCTCGACGAATTCTGCCTTGGTGTGTACGGTGGCGATGTCCGGGCAACCGAGATAGCCCATGCTGGCGCGCAGGCCGCCCATCAGCTGGTGGATCACTGCCAGCACACTGCCCTTGTAGGGCACGCGCCCTTCCACACCTTCCGGCACCAGCTTGTCCTGGTTGCCTTCACCTTCCTGGAAGTAACGGTCGCTGGAGCCTTGTTGCATCGCACCCAGGCTGCCCATGCCGCGATAGGATTTATAGGAACGCCCCTGGAATAACTCGATTTCGCCCGGAGCCTCTTCGGTGCCGGCGAACAATCCGCCCAGCATCACGGTATACGCGCCCGATGCAATCGCCTTGGCGATATCGCCGGAGAAGCGGATGCCGCCATCCGAGATCAACGGCACACCTGTGCCCTGCAAGGCTTTTGCTACATTTTGAATCGCCGCAATTTGTGGCACACCAACGCCTGCGACGATACGCGTGGTGCAAATCGAACCTGGGCCGATACCGACTTTTACCCCATCTGCGCCGTGATCCAGCAATGCCAGCGCCGCGCTACCCGTAGCGATGTTGCCGCCGATCACCTCGACTTGCGGAAAATTGGCCTTGACCCATCTGACGCGATCCAGCACGCCTTGCGAATGTCCGTGCGCGGTATCCACCACGATCACGTCAACGCCCGCCTCTGCCAGCAGAGCAACGCGCTCTTCCGTGCCCTCGCCCACGCCGACTGCCGCACCGGCGCGAAGATGGCCGAGGCTGTCTTTGCAGGCCAGCGGATGTTCGTTGGATTTGAGAATGTCCTTTACCGTCATCAGGCCGCGCAGCTCGAACGCGTCGTTGACCACCAGCACGCGTTCGATGCGATGCTTGTGCATCAGGTTGCGCGCATCTTCCAGACTGGCATTTTCCTTGACGGTAATCAGCCGCTCGCGCGGTGTCATGATGTTCTGGATCGGCTGATCCAGATTGCTTTCGAAGCGCAGGTCGCGGTTGGTGACGATCCCCACCACTTGTTTGCCCTGTACTACTGGCAGGCCGGAGATCTTGTGTTGGCGGGTCAATGCCAGCACATCACGTACCGTCATGTCTGGTGTAATGGTGATAGGGTCCTTGACTACGCCGCTTTCGAAACGCTTGACCTTGGCGACTTGTGCCGCTTGAGCTTGGGCCGACATGTTCTTGTGAATGATGCCGATGCCTCCCTCCTGCGCCAGGGCGATCGCCAGACGCGATTCCGTGACAGTATCCATTGCGGCGGATAACAACGGAATATTCAGGCTGATGTTGCGGGTTAGCTGGGTGCGCAAACTGACATCGCGCGGCAACACGTTGGAATAAGCGGGAACGAGCAGAACGTCGTCAAAGGTGAGTGCTTTTTGAATGATACGCATATAAAACGGCCCTCGGCAAAGGGCGCATTATACGTAAGCCGGACGGGCTAGTAAATTGCCCATCTGCCTGCGGGTGTGATTCAAACTGATGTGGCGTAGGGGCAATTCACGAATTGCCCGGGCGATTCGTGAATCGCCCCTACCCAATACGCATCCCATTGCCGGTTGGCGCGATTGATGCCACATCAGTTTGAATCGCACCCTCCGCCTGCCGAGCATTGCAGTTACAGCGCAGTTACATTGGTTTCGCCGGTGCGGATACGGATGACCTGCTCTATCGTGGAAATAAAGATTTTGCCATCGCCGATCTTGCCGGTATGCGCGGCTTTGATAATGGACTCAACTGCCGTATCGAGCAATTCGCTTGAAACCACTACCTCCACCTTGATTTTAGGTAGAAAATCCACCACGTATTCCGCGCCCCGGTACAGTTCGGTGTGCCCTTTTTGCCGGCCGAAGCCCTTCACTTCGGTGACCGTCAGGCCGCTTACGCCCAGTTCGGAAAGCGCTTCACGCACTTCGTCCAGTTTGAACGGTTTGATAATGGCTTCGATTTTCTTCATGGTGAATCCCTTCAGTGCGTTGTTTGTTTCGTCATCCCCGATGCGTCATTTCTGACTGGATGCCGCCCGTTGTGATTGTATCAAGAGAAAAATTCTGAACAACCATTATTCTTTGCTGTTGCTGCTAAGGAAACTCTGATTAAGTCCTCATTCGTCATTCCGGCGAAGGCCGGAATCCAGTGTTTTGCGAGCATCCGCTCCGCGGATTGCCTGCCTACCCCGCTTCAATGGACTGGACACCGGCCTTCGCCGGTGTGACGGGCTTAATCAGAGCTTCCCTAATTCAATTCGCAATAAATCACGGACAAGATTTCCAGCTCCTGAATGCCGGACGGAGTCCGCAACACCGCAACTTCGCCTTCACGTAGTTTGAGCATGGCCTTGGCTAGTGGTGAAACCCAGCTGATCAAGCCGCATCCGACATTCGCCTCATCCACGCCGACGATACTGTATGTGTTCTCGCAACCATCGCTGCCGCAAACCGTCACTGTGGCACCGAAGAATATCTGGTCGCATTCCCCGCGTTGTGCGGGGTCAACTACTTCTGACTGTTCCAGACGCTTGCGCAAAAAACGCACCCGCCGGTCAATCTCGCGCAGGCGTTTTTTGCCATAAATGTAGTCGCCGTTCTCGGAACGGTCACCGTTGGAAGCCGCCCAGGTAATGGTTTTAACCAACGCCGGACGCTCAATTTTCCAGAGCTGTTCCAGCTCCTCTTTCAATTTGCGGTAGCCGTTGGGCGTGATGTAGTTTTTGATGCCCGCCGGCAATTGAACCGATGGCTCCAATTCATCATCGCCGGTGTCGCTATCCGCTTCGCGCGTGAATGCCTTGTTCAATGGCTGCCTACCACTTGATCGCGCCCGCCTTGTTTGGCCTGATACAAGTGGCGATCTGCGCTGTTCAATAGTTCTTCGGCCGAGCAGGGCATCTCCGGTGTCCAACTGGACACACCAATACTGCAACGCACTTCGCCGGCATCGAGCGGTGCGATGTTTGCCAGCCTCAACTCAAGCAGGATGCGATCGGCAATCTCCAGTGCAACCGGCGCGTCGGCATGGGTCAGCAAGGCGACAAACTCCTCCCCGCCGTAGCGCACCAGAATATCCGATTCGCGTAGCTGTGCCCCGACGACTTTGGCAAAACCGCACAGCACCGCATCGCCCACATCGTGGCCATAGGTGTCGTTAATGCGCTTGAAGTGGTCTATATCCAGCATCAGACAGCTGAGCGATTCGCCGTGGCGCACGCATTGCTTGAGTTGCGGGGGCAGCCACGACCACAAAAAATGCCGGTTATATACCCCGGTCAATTGGTCGTGGTTGCTCTGCAATTCCATTTTTTTCGCCAGCTGCGCCAGAGCATAAGATTTGGCGATACTTTCCGTCACATCGTTGATGCTGACCACCGCTAATGTTTCACCCTGGCTATCGGTCAGCGGCGCGACATTGACTTGTTGCTGCATCAGCGTCAGATTGTGCGATTCGAAGGATACCGGGATGGGAATTACATAACGGTTCAGTGTTTGCGAGATCAGCTGGGGCGACTTGTGCTTGATACACAGCTCAACAGCCGACAACAGGCGCGGGCTGCGAAAATCCTGAAACAGTTCTTGCAGTGTCTTGCCCTGGGCTTGTTGTGCCGGGATGCCGGTTTTTTGCGCTATCCACTGATTCCATCCGTGCACGTGCAGCGTGGCATCTACCAGCAGCACGCCGAACGGCAGGGTATCTACCAGCAATCCCGTGGTTTGATCGAGTTTCATGGGGGTGCTGTTTCCGATGCGCCAAGCAGTAATTCGCGCAATCGCGCAAACAACATCTGAACGGATGTCACCGACATCAGCATCACCATGCGCCCTTCAATTTCGCGCTGCTTGGCCTTCAGGCGCGTATTCATGATGATCACCTGCATCTCCTGTCCGGTGTGCTCACGGTCGCGTTGCGCCATCAAGTCGGACAGGGTAGCCTCCGCATAATGTGGCAGGGACATTTGAATATCCTGCCCCAGCATATCGGCAATCACGGCCGTAGCCGAGGAGATGATGATGTTGCCGATTTCCATCATAGCCTCGTGTTCGATGGCGCGCAGGTCGGCTTCTCCGCTACCTTGCATGGATGATCCGACCAGTTCCTGAACCAGCATCTTGCTGTCCTCGGTTGGAAACATCAGCATGGACGTGCCCTCGACATTGCCGGTCAATTGCTGCCAGACCGCTGCAACGGTGGTTTTTTCGTCAAGCTGCAAGGCTTGTTGGAGTTGTTTAAACGCGACTACCTTCACCGAGGGTGTCGTCATTTCAATATCGTCATCCAGTAATTCAGATAACCGCGTAGCTGCGCGGCTCAACCCGACATTCGCCAATTCGCACAGCGCATCCAGTTCCAGTTCACCGATTTCCATCAAGGGAGCCTCTAAAAATCCAATTTTCGTTGCCATGCTGCGTTGCTCACAAAAAATTACTCCTTACATATCAGGCATATGCTGCGTCGCAATTTTTCGCTCGCGCCTTGCCTGGCTTAGAAACTTGAATTTTTAGAGGCACCCTCAAGCCACCTGTTTGAGAAGCGCGTCGATTTTCTCCGCATTGACCGGTTTTTCCAGCACTTGCAAAAATCCGGCCGCCATGGCGGCATCCACCACCATCCTTTGCGTGTTGGCTGTCAATAAGGCCATTTTCGGTTTGAATCCAGCCCGCAATATCACCTGCGCCATTTCCACGCCATTATATTCGGGCATGTTGTAATCCAGCACCAGCAGTTCCGGTCGCACCTCGCGCAGTATGTCCAGCGCATCCGACAAATTTGCCGCCTCAAATACCTGATGCGGCTCATTTTTGGGCATGTAGGCTTTGAACAACAAACGCGAGGTCTTGCTGTCATCCACGATCAAGATCTTCATACGGCTTCTCCGCTGTTGATTATGTCTTCCATGCTATACCACAATGCCACCCGATTGCTGCCGTGTTGTTCGATACAGCCGGGCAAATCACCGCTACAGCATGGTGCGATTTCAATACCGGCCAGCAATGTTTGCCAGGCCTGTTGGCTAACGTGCCGCCCGGATGACTGTTGATTGCGCAGATGGCGCGCATAACGCGCCATCTGCCGAAAATAACGCTCCAGCTCCGGCAAGTGTACGGCTCGCGCACCGCCAAATAACGTATCAAATTCCTGATGCAGGCGATCGAGTTGCACGCTGTCCAGCGGCACGCCACCCCGGATGATTTCAGCAATGCGCAGCATACGCTCTTCGCAATCACAATAGAAAGCTTGTGTAATAGCAACCTGCCCAATCAAAACAACACCTCTGGAATCCGGTTATTTACGCACGATACTGCTCAAATAGGCGGGCATTCCGTTCATTGCAACCACCTGATCCACCGCATCGAGTGCGATAGCCGCACCGGGCATACCATATACCACGGCGCTCTCTTCATCCTGCACTACCGTATGCCCGCCAGCCCCGCGCAATGCCAGTAATCCATCCGCGCCATCCGCGCCCATGCCGGTCAGCAATACTCCCACTGCCCGGTTTTGGCAGGTCTTCGCGACCGATTTAAACATCATGCTGACCGAGGGGCAAAATCCGTTTACTTTTGCGCCCTCGACCAAGTGCACGGTCAATCCAGATGGGCTGCGGACGACCTGTAAATGATGGTTGTCCGGCGCAAAATAAATGGTGCCTGCCTTGAGCTGCTCTTGCTGTGTGGCCAGTTTGACATTAAGCAGGGTATTGCCCCCCAGCCAAGCCACCAATCCGCCGATAAATCCCTTGGACATGTGTTGCGTCACCACAATGGGAATTGGAAAACCCACCGGCAGCATGGAGAAAATCTGGTGCAGCACTTGTGGTCCGCCGGTAGAGCAACCAACCGCAAGCAATTCATAAGCCTTGGTGCGCTGCTGGATCGCCGTCTCATAGATGTCCACATCTTTGGGGCGCTCCATTTTGCGCCGCCGGAACAGTTTGACATGCGACATGGAGCGCACCGTATCCACCAGATCGCGGCTGATCGCCTGAAAATCGGGGTGCGTAAACCCGCGCGGTTTTTCCATCACCGCCAGCGCGCCTTCTTCGATGGCACGGAAGGTGATGCGCAATTCCTCGTCATCCACGCTGGAGCTGATCACCACGATCGGGGTCGGGTTGTCGGCCATGATCAGGCGCGTCGCCTCAAAACCGTCCATCACCGGCATGCGAATATCCATGGTGATGACATCGGGCTTCAGTTCATGCGCCAACTGCACGCCTTCGCGGCCGTTCCTGGCATGGCCGACCACTTGCATGTCGGGTTGTTGCTCGAAAATCGCTTTGAGCAGCAGAGCGACTACGGATGAATCTTCTACGATGAGGATGCGCAACATGTTCTTTTTCCGGTTAACTTTGGCTTTAAATTCAAATGAGTTGTTTCACTACGTCCAGCAATATTTTCGTTTCGAACTGGCCTTTGACGATATATGCATCGGCTCCCACCTCGATACCGCGCCGCCGGTCTGCTTCTTTGGCGAGCGAGGTGACGATGATGACGGGCAGATGCTTTAACAGCTCGCTTTGTTTGATCAGTTCGGTGAGTTCAAAGCCGTTCATCAATGGCATTTCCACGTCAGAAATAACCAGGCTGAAATCATGTTCCATCTGCAATATATCCCAAGCCTGCTTCCCATCCACCGCCACAGTTACCTTGTATCCGGCATGTTCGAGAATGCTTTTCTCCAGGGTGCGGGTGGTAATGGAATCATCCACCACCAACACCTGCGGCACTTTTTCAATATCTGCCTCATCGCCCGGTGAACGCATGTGCGCCAAGTTGCCGTGCATGGCTGAATCCACCAAATCGGATGGGTTGAGCACCATGATCACCTCGCCGCTACCGGTCAGCGTGCCGCCGGTGACATTACGCACCGCCAGCAATGGCGGGCGAAACGGCTTAACCACAATTTCGCGTTCGCCGATGATTTCATCCACCAGGAAGGCTACACTATCCCAGCCTTTGGCAATGACCACCACGGGCAACATTTTTTGATTGATACGTTCCCTTGCTTCCAGTTGCAGCGTGGTGGCCATATCGCGCAGCGGGATGGTTCGGCCGTTGTATAGAATGGCATGGCTGGCCTCGACCTCGAGAATTTGCTCGGGCCTGATGTCCATGATGCGATCCACTGCCGAGGTGGGAATCGCGAATACCGACCCGCCGGAGCGCACCAGCACACCGTGGTCGGTGGCCAGTGTAATCGGCAATCTCAAGATGAAGCGCGTGCCTTTGCCCTCGTCGGTTTCGACTTGCACCGAGCCCTTCAGCTTGCGCAGGTTGGCCACGACCACGTCCAGCCCCACGCCACGGCCGGAAATGTTGGTGATGATCTCCTTGCTGGTGAAGCCCGGACGAAAAATCAAGCCGAGTATGTCATCACGCCCCATTGCAGCCAATTCGGCTTCGCTGACAATTTTCTTTTTGCGCGCACTGGCTGCGATCCTTTCTACCGAAATGCCATCACCGTCGTCCTGTACCGTCATGACGACCTGGCTGCCTTCACTGCTCACTGAAACGCGTAGGTTGCCTTCGGCAGGCTTGCCCTTGGCGATTCGCTGTTGCGGCGATTCGATCCCATGATCCAGCGCATTGCGCAGCAAGTGGACGAATGGGTCATGTATTCCATCCAGCACCACGCGGTCTATTTCAATTTCGTCACCGCTGATTTCAAAATGCACCTTTTTTTCCAGTTCGCGCGCGATGTCGCGCACCAGGCGTGACATGGGGCGCAGCAAGGTGGCTACCGGCACCAGGCGCATCATGCGTACATTGCTCTGCAACGACTCCACCAAAATGTTCAAGCGGTTGGTGCTTGAGCTCATCGCACGGTGTGTGCGTACACTGGCAACATCCAGCTCGGTAATGGTATCCGCGCTGCGCTTTAGCAGCTCATCAAATTCCTGGCGCGATAGACTCGCCGACCCTGCCGCACTGTTGCGTCGCCAGCTTGATGTCAGATCCTGCACCAGATTGCGCAACTGTTGTGCGCTGGCCAAATGATCGTCAATTTCGATTTTGGCGACTTGCAGCTCTTCCATCATGGCCGCCAGCTTTTCCAGCTTGTCCAGATTGACGCGTATCACATCGGCAGAGCCGGCCTGCGGTTCGATATTTTTTTCGGCTGTCGGTATTTTTTCGGCTTCCCGGGTTCTCTCAACTTCCGGGTCTTTTTTGGCTTCCGGTGGCTTGACCGATTCAGCTGGTGGATTCGCACCGGCAGAGGTTGCCGGTGTGATGTTTTTTGACGGAGCTACAGGCTGTGTCGGAGCGTCTGCAGGTTGCCCGGTTTTATCCTGAATTGACATGGATGCTTCGATCGCAGCCAATCGTGCAATCAATGCGCCCTTGTCAAAGCCAAGTGGCTGCTGTGCGCGGTGCTCTGCCATCGCCTGGCGCATCTTGTCCAGCGACTCCAGCGCGATGTCGGTGACGGCTCCATCAGGATTGCTGTTCTCGCGTTTCAATACGGCGAAAATACTCTCCAGGTGGTGCGCAATTTCGGAAACATCGGTGGCTTCCACTCCGCGCGCCGAGCCCTTGATGTTGTGCGCGGCACGAAATACGCCATCCAGAACATGCTGCCGCTCTTTCCCGGTTACGCCCTTTTCCAGCATCAGCAGGCCATCTGTCACGGCCTGTATTTGCTCATCCAGTTCGATGGAGAAAACCTCCAGTAACTGGAGCATAAATTCCTGATTCATTCCCAACGCCATGGCTATGCGCCCTTAAACTGACTGGTGTGGAACCAGAATTTTACATTTATCGTCATGGTTAACCGGTTCTGCAACGGTAAGGGCATGGTGTGCCGCACCCTTACAATTTATACACACGGACACTATCGCGCAGGTGCTCGGCCACTTTGCTTAAATCGGCCGATGCGATTTTGCTTTGCTGCGAGCTGCTGACGAATTGCGATGTGATTTTACTGATTTCATTCATTGCCAACGTTACCTGATCGATGCCGATGGATTCCTGACGCACCGCAGCGGCAATCTGCTGGCTGGCCAATGCGGTTTCGCGGATCACTTCGCCCAGTTGGCGCATGGCTTCTCCGCTGCGTTGCACCGATAGCACGCCAATATCCACTCCCTTGCTGCCTTCTTCGGTGGCCATCACGGCGCGGTCGGTGGCGTGGCGGATGTCTTGCAATATCTTCTGCACTTGTGCGGTGGATTGTTGCGATTGTTCCGCCAGTTCACGCACTTCGGCCGCCACGACGGCAAAGCCCTTGCCCGCTTCTCCCGCCTTGGCAGCTTCGATGGAGGCATTCAATGCCAGCATCTTCGATTGCTGCGCGAGATTGGTCACGACGGCAGTGATCTCGCCGATTTGCTGGGTCTGTTCGCTCAAGGCCAGAATGGTGTGCGCGATGCCTTCCACACGCTCGCGTATCGAATTCATGCCGACGATGGACTGGTCAACAGCCTCGGTCCCTTGCTCGCTCTCGCGGCGGCTGCGTTCCGCCGTTTCGCCGAGAATGCGCACTTTATCCAGCGTCTGTCCGGACATGGCTTTGATCTCTTCCAGCGAAGAGGTGGTTTCGTTGACCGATGCAGCCTGTTCCGACGCGCCTGCCGATTGGGTGTTGATCGAGCTTTGCAATTCTTCCAACGTCGAGTTGATTACATTGATCGCCTGGGTTGTCTCGTTTGCAATGCCGGCCAGACTTGCCGTCATGGCATTAAGTTCGCGCCCCAGTTGCGCCAGGTCATCGCCACCCGTCAACTCCACGCGCCGTGTCAAATCACCCGCTGCGACCTGTTCGATATGCTGGCGCAGAACGGCAACGCCTTTGTCACGCACCTCCGCCGCTTTGCGCAGCCCATCCATTTGCTGGCGTTCACGCTGGGTTTTTTCCTCAAGCTCCTCTGCCATCGTGTTAAAGCTGGCTGCGATCTGAACCATTTCATCTTTGGCATCAAGCGTGATGCGTCTGGAAAGATTGCCGGCCGCGATATCCCTTGCGCCCTCATCTATCTGCGCGATCGTACGGCGCACACCCAGATAAAATCCGGCAAAAATGTAGATCATGAACAGCAGTACCAGATTGGTCACACCGTAAGCGAGCCATTCCTGCTGCCGATATTTCGCCAGGCGCGCGTCAAATACCGACTGCATGGCCGGAATAATGGCGGTGTTGAGCGCCCAGACTTTGTCCAGGGAGCTTGAGCCATGCTCAAAAAATGTATCAGCTGTCGCGTTGATTGTGTTGCTGTTGAGCATATTGGTTTCGATATGCTGAGCATAATTGCGGGCGGCAGCCACGGCATTGCTGTCGGCGCTCTTTAGTTGCGCCTGCAACTTGTCGTTCTGTTGGTAAGCGACACGCAATTCGAATTCGAGCGCTTCGATATTTTCCAATACGCTTTCTTTTTTACTGGAAACCATCATGCGGTCTTCCAGGGATAGTGTTCTTTGGGTTGCCGCACCCGATGAAAGGCCACGCAAACGAGCCACTCCCTCGATCAGGGAGGGCAATCGTTCTACCGCGATGGTCGCAAGAAAATGGCTTTCGATTTCCGGGTCGAGAATCAAGTTGGAGGTGATGGCGACATGCCGGATGAGCTCATTGATTTCGGTCACGACTTTTGTGTGCTTTTTGAACGACTCGTTGGCCGACATGTTGAAGCTGTCTTTTTTCAGGGCGACCCAGTGGCTCTGCAAATCGCTGCTCAAGTTGTTGCTCTTGAGTTGCTTGCCCGTCAGTTTGTCCTGCGTTCCCAGTTCCACAAAAGCTTTATCCAGTTCTGCCTGAATGTCGATAATATCGCCGCGCGAAGATACATTGCCACGCAGAAAGCCGTTCATTTTGCCGCGATGATCGGTGATTTTTCGCAATATCGGATTAAGTTTCTCGATATATTCGACACCGGTTTTTTCCTGATTGACTATTTCTGTTCTGTCACGGAGATCGCTCAATGTTTGCAAGCTCAATGAGCCCAACGGAACTGAAAAAATCAAGAAAATCAGCAGGAATTTGACCCTGTAATTCAACGCCCCCATTAACTTGATTGCAGGCTGCATAAACCGGTTTCCCATTTTCCATCTCCCTTTGTTTGCTACTACTGGCTTTAAATAAATCACTCCCGCTCGCGTGTCAAATGATGCGGTTCGCAAGCTCACCACATCCTACAAGAGCGGGCTGCGCTTCAACCATTCTACGTACTATCACGTATGGGAATCCATCTCCCTTTATCGGGCTACCTGTAACGTGGAATCACCCAAAAAAGCGGCCATATCCAACAGGGTGACGCTGCCGCCGTGAATGCCCAGCACGTGCTCCATATTCGATACCCCATCGGAACTTAACGGGGATGACAACGCATTGTTTCGATATGTTTCGTTGCCATCTACCTCGTCAACCAGCAGGCCGGCGCGTATACCGTTATGCTTGACCACGATGATACGTGCTTCATCGCCTCGCGTGACTGCCGGCATACGGAAAAACTGCTTGAGGTCGAGTATGGTCAACAATTCTCCGCGATGGTTGACTACCCCCGCTATAAAGGCTGGTGTGCAGGGTACGCGGGTGAGGTTGCCAACATATAACAGTTCTTCCAGATATTGGTAGGGAATACCATAACGTTCTACCGCGCCCAAGCGGAAGCGCAGGTATTGGTCGTGTGATTCATCCTGTTGTTCGCTGGATTGTGCGGCTATTGCCTGCGCGCGTCTTTCCAGCACCTTGCATGTCGCCGCATCTTGCGGCATCAACGCAGCAGCAGACTGCCCCGGCTGCACATCGGGGCGGACAGGCATCTCTGCAAACAGTGAGGCGATGTCTATATCCGGCGGCACAATATCCTGTGCCGGGTGCGGCACGGCTTCCGCAAAGGATAAAGCCTGCTCAAAATCCGGCTTGCCAAGCGTGACCTTGTCGGTACGGCGAGGTTGATTCGGGCTTGATTTACGTTTGGTCATGTTGCGATTCTGGCTGTATACCCAGTTGTTGTTTGATTTCCAACACCAGCGCGGCAAATTCTTCCTGCGCCTGGCGATCGGGCCATTCCGACACCGATAACCCCCGCGCCAGCGCCTCCGAATAAGCTACCCGGTATCCGAGCTTACTATGCAATGCAGGCAAACCCAATTGTTTTTCCGCCGCGTCGCCCAGCTCGCGCGCCGAGCGCGTATGCTCGCGGAAGCGGTTCCAGACGATGCAGGCATTGATATCCAGACGGCGATCACGCGCCTCGCTGATGGTTTTTATCAGATCCGCCGTCGCCCAGATTTCTGCGGCGCTCGCCCCCAAGGGCACCAGACATAACCGGCTCATTACCATGATGGCACGGGTCACTTCGGCTAATCGGGGCGGGCCGTCAATCACCACAAAATCATTGAGCGCCACCAGTTCTCTGGTTTTACTCACCAGCGCGCGGTGATCTGCCACTCCTGCCACGGTTAATCTTCCCGAGCGCCCGGCACGTTCACGCAACGCCCCCCATGAGGCGCTGGTTCCCTGTGGCACGTCGGCATCAATCAACGCGGTAGAGCCATGCTGCGCCAAAGCTGCAGCCAGATTGGTCGCCAGCGTAGAACGCCCGACCCCACCCTTTACTTGAACGACACCGATGATGCGACCCACTGGATTCTCCTCTTTAGCCGGTTGTGCAGGCGTAGGGGCAATTCACGAATTGCCCTGTCAGTATCTACGAATTCCTTTTGCAGTTCATTCTGGCGATTCATGAGTCGCCCCTACGAGCCCCGCAATTTGCGCGGTTTCCGGTCAGCAGAAATTTCTTTCAACATTCCGATCTCATTTTGCAGCACCTGCGCAAACCGGCGGTAAGTCATGCCGCCGGCATTATGCAGCTCACGTTCAGGTTCGCCTGTCGACGCGAGCTTCAAGGCATTTTCCAGGCTCTTGATGCCGCTGCGCAAATCACCGGCGCGCACACGCAACATCCCCAGTTCATAATGGGCTTCGAGGAAGCTGTGATCCAGGTAGAGCGCCTTGCGCAAAGCCTGCTCGGCATCCTGTTCGCGGTTCAATTCTCCCAGGATCAGACCCTGTATCAAATAGGTATGCTTGTTGTCGTGCGCCAGTTGCAAGCTGGTCACGCACGCCTGCAATGCCTTGTCCGTTTGCCCCAGGCTGGCCAGCGCTTTGGCTTTCATCTGCCACAGGTCGCTATTTTCTTTGCCATCCCGGAAGATTTTTTCAATTTGCTCCAACGCGTCTGACCAGGCGGAGCACTTCAGTAATTTTATAATTTCGTCCGAGTCGCCGGCCGGTTCGCTCTTGTGCGCAGCCACAACTGGTTTGCTTGATGCAACAGCGCGCACAGACGATACATCTTTCAATGGCGAAGGCGATGCATATTTTGTCGCCGGCAAAAGTGATGTCAGGCGGGGTTTTTTATTGGGCACTGCCAGATTCGGGGTAATTGACGGCAGCGGGTGCGCCCGCAATGTAATGCCACTCGGTGATTCTTTGCGGAAATAGGCGGCTCGCCCGCTTTGTATCCATGATAGCGGGGTGTGCAGGTGTTCGACCGGGTCGGATGCGCCCAGCATCAGCACGCCTTGCTCCAGCAGGCAATTGGCATATTGCGCCATACTGCGCCGGATAGCTTGCTGTTCCAGATAAATAAATACATTGCGGCACAGGATGATGTCCATCGCATTGGTTTCGCTGAGTATCGAGGGATAAACATCTTCGGTCAGATTGAGGTAGGCAAAGTGCACCATACGCCTGATCCGGGGAAGGATTTCATATTCGTTGCCGACACGGGTAAACCAGCGCTCACGCAATTCCGGTGGCGTGGCGCGAAACGACCAATCCGAATAGCGCCCCCGTATCGCCTTGGCGACCACTTCGCTGTTGATGTCGGTGCCGAGCAAGTGAATACGCCATTCTTCGATATCCGGCAGCAGTTCATGCAACATCAGTGCGATGGTATAAATTTCCTGCCCCTGCGAGCATCCGGCACTCCATATCCGCAGGGATAAATCCCCGTTTGCCCGTTTGTTCGCAATGATTTCGGGCAACAATTCACTGCGCAGCAATTCGATTTGTTCGTTGTCGCGGAAGAAGTAACTTTCACCTACCGTTATACCGGCGATCAGGTATTCGAGCGGCGCAGTCAAACCATGCGACGTTTGCAGTGCGAGCAGGTATTGTGCGGCATCGGCGTAGCCGAAACGCGCACAACCATCGCGTATGGTATCGCGCAAATTGGATAGCTGGTGGTCCCGCAAAATAATGCCGGTGCGCTGCGCGATCTGCTCGCAGAATGTCTCCTCACAGGCAGCACTGCATTCAGCGGCGGGTAGCGGTATCGCGGAGCGCGCCGCAGAAATTTTGGGTGTCGCTGCCATCAAACCAGGCTATCTTGATAAAGATCCGATTGAATCAGCCATGCCGAGTCCAGCAACAATGCCAAACCCGATTGGGTATGGACTGAAGCACGGAATGCCGCACCGTAACGGCCAAGCTCGCGGGTGAGTTGCTGTTCATGTTCGTGCAAACTCTGGATACCGATGATGTCCATCACAATCAGGCCTACACGTTGCTGTTCATGTGCGCATACCACAATTGGCGTGTCCAGCTTGTAAGGGGATGAGGGCAATCCCAGGCGGAGGGCAAGATCGATTACCGGTACGCTGCTGCCGGCGAAATTCATGATACCTGCCATAGACGGTGCGCTGCCGGGCATGGCCTGCAACGCCACCAGCGAAAAGGTGCGCTCCACACTGCTCAAATCAATACAGGCCAGTATCTCGCCCACTCTGACCAGCAATACTTGAGGTATGTTTTTTGCGGTATGTTTTTCCGCTGCCATTTCGAGCTGGGTCATTAACTCAATCCATCGCGCCGCTGCGCTGGATATCCGCGAGCAGATCAGCACTGCGGTCTTTGGTTTCTGTGTCGGATAGTTCCAGTGCCTCCGGGCGTTCCCGCAGGATTTTCAGGAAAATCGGCATCAGGTTCGGATCCCAGAAACCGTCGGCTGTTTCCTGTTCCATAATTTCGATCACTTTATGGCGGGGTAAGGCAGGTTTATAGGGACGTGCATTCGATAGCGCATCATAAATATCGGCAATCTGGAAGACGCGTGCAACCAGGGGAATAGCTTCACCTTTGAGCCCTTCGGGATATCCGCTACCATCCCATTTTTCATGGTGGTATTGCGCGATATCCGCCGTGCGTTTCATGGTTCGCAGCGGGCTGCACAGCGCGGCGCCAATCGCCGCATGCTGTTTCATGATCTGCCATTCATTAACATCCAGCTTGCCTTTTTTCAGCAGAATTTCATCCGGGATACCAAGTTTTCCAATATCGTGCAGCACGCCGCCGCGCCGCAACGCATCCAGATCTTCCTGTTCCAATCCCAGCGCCTGCCCGAACACAACCGCAATATGCGCCAAGCGATCGCAGTGGCTGCCGGTATCGCGGTCGCGCGCTTCAACCATACGCGCCAATGAAAATAATACGGTCTCGGCATCATCCAGGCGATCGGTGAGCCGCTTGCGCTCAACCGCCGCATTGACACGCGCCACCAGTTCCACGTTATTGAAAGGCTTGGTGATGTAGTCATCTGCGCCGCCTTCCATACCCCTCACTACATCGTCTGGGGAGCCCATCGATGTCACCATGATGATCGGCAGCAGCTTCAAACCAAGTTCTTCGCGGATGCGGCGGCAGGTCTCGAAGCCATCAATGCCGGGCATCATTACATCAAGCAATACCAGATCAAATTTTTCATGGCGCAGGATTTCCAGCGCCTGCATGCCGTCTCTTGCTTCGACGATCTGATATTCGGGCGGCCTCAACGCAAAGCTCAACAGCTTCAGGTTGGTTATCATGTCATCAACCGCCAGTATCTTTGCTATAGCCACATTACTCTCCTCGTTTGCGCTCACGCAATCTTGCCAACCATGTTTTAGTGTTTTATTTGGGGCAGTGCGCATTATCTACCGGCAATAGCCGACAGGCTAGTAGCTTGTCGCAGCCGGCTGCGATTCAAACTGAAGTGGCATCAATCGCGCCAACCGGCAAGGGGATGCGTATCGGGTAGGGGCGATTCACGAATCGCCCGGGCAATTCATGAATTGCCCCTTGTATGATCGAATTTAATGAAATGCTGTATAGGAGGTTAAGTA
>CAZMWC010000015.1:0-18157 GCA_964569805.1 uncultured Gallionella sp. | reverse complement strand
CGAGTGCTTATATTTCTAACCAAAACACCATCTCGTTTCAGCCATTCGCTATTTTTAGAGCCTTCTTGAATGCCTTCAAATCGGCAACGGTGAACATCTGACGGCCAGAAACAGTCACTCAGCGTGATGTGTGTGAAGGTCTGCTACTGTGAAGGGTTGTCGGATACCTGCCCTCAACCTCAGGCCGACAGGATACCGCAACACTTGCCGGGCAGGTGTCGGACAACCCTTAACATTGGACTAAACCGCTTCGCGGTATGGGCGCTCCGATCCCGCGCCTGAGGTTGATTTTAAGTGTGCTGGTTGACTGGTAGTTTCTGTTCCCCATGTTGAGAAGTGAGGCAATCCGCCTCATTTTTCGACAGGAGCAGAATCATGAACTTAACGACACCAACCATCAGCCCGTTGCGCCAACGCTTGCTCGACGACATGCGGATGCGCAAACTCTCCCCCAAGACCCAGAGCGGCTATATCCGCACCGTCAGCCGGTTTTATGGCTGGCTGGGGCGCTCTCCCGATACCGCAACAGCCGAAGATTTACGGCGCTACCAATTGCACCTGGTCGAACACGGCATCTCGCCGATCTCACTCAACGTCACGATTACCGGACTGAAGTTCTTCTTCGAGAGCACCCTCGATCGTCCCGAGCTAATGAGGCACAGCCTCAAGCACCGGACGATTCTCACGACGGCCTATGCGGCGGGCTTGCGCGTCACCGAGGCGACCCATCTCAAGGTGACCGATATCGACAGCGGGCGGATGATGCTCCGCGTCGATCAAGGTAAGCCGTAGGGGTCGGCGGGGTCCCGTCCGCGTGTCCGCTGCACTATTTCATGTGGTGATTTCTTCATTTTTTTGCCCTTCCCTCTCGTTTTCTTGTGTTTCTGTTCTCTACTTTTTCCAAGACTTTTACTTGTCGCGCCAAGTTCTCGCCGTTTTTTCTTCGTTTCACTATCATTCTTCACCATAGGCGCGTTTTGTTGCGGACACCATTCGACTAGGCTGCCAAAAGACGCCAGCCGAGTCGCTGGTTATCAGGGCAAACGGGATTTATTGCTACCACTTCAATTCATATCCCATCAGTAGTCCATCCTCCGTCCAGTCCGGATTGCGCGCAGGCGTAATGTCCAGGCTGATGATGCGCTTGGGGCAAAGCAACGCGAGGCTTATAGAACCGACGATGACGCTGCTCGTAAGACTGCCCACGCTTACAAAGAAAGCCCGACTTTCCATCTGCCACCAGCTTTGCGCGCTCCAGAACATCCCGCTGGACATCATTTTCGATAGGAACTACCCGAGGCCGATCTCCTTTCGTACCTTCGCGCACCCAGATGAACTCCCCCCTCATGAGGCAACTTCGGCCTGAACATCAGCGCTTCCTGCATGCGCAAACCAACCGCCCAGCACAACTCCAAATATAAGGCGACCCACTTATCCTTCTTGGAAATTTCTGGCAGCTTCGTCAGCACAGCGAGTTCAGAGCAGCGTCGCGACGATGCGCTGGCTGGCCTGGCCATCGCCATACGGGTTGCGGCAATGCACGAATGACTGGTAGTAGTCATCGTCCGTCAATAGCCGTTCACACTCTGCAACGATGCGTTCGGTATCGGTGCCGACCAGCTTGACGGTTCCCGCCGCAACTGCTTCCTGGCGTTCGGTAATATCCCGCAGCACCAGCACCGGCTTGCCCAGTGAAGGCGCTTCCTCCTGAATACCTCCGGAGTCGGTGAGGATCACATGCGCCGCCTGCATCAAATAGACGAAATGCAGGTAATCGACCGGCTCGATCAGAATAATGTTGCGCCGGTCGCCGCATACTTCATCGACCACCTTGCGCACATCGGGGTTGGGATGCACCGGGTACAACACCTGCACGTCAGGACGATCCGCCAGGCGCTTCAGCGCGCGACACATCGATTCCATGCGTCCGCCATGATTTTCGCGCCTGTGTCCGGTTACCAGAATCAGCCGTTTGTCACTATCCAGAAAGGGAAATGCCTCCGCCAAACGTAGCGCCAGCGCCGCGTCGTCCCGGATGCGTCCGGTCGCCATCAGCAGTGCATCAATTACCGTATTGCCGGTGACGTGGATGCGCTCGGCGGGAACACTCTCGCGCAACAGGTTATCGCGCGACTGGCTGGTCGGTGCATAATAATGCGTCGCCATCAGGTCTATGACGCGGCGGTTCATTTCTTCCGGCCAGGGATGGAGCATGTCGTAGGTACGCAGCCCCGCTTCCACATGTCCTACCGGGACGTGCCGATAGAATGCCGCCATTGCCGTTGCCATCGCAGTCGTGGTGTCGCCATGCACCAGCACGCAGTCTGGATGAAGTGTATCAAGCACGCCGTTCAGGCCATGCAGCACGCTTGCGGTCAATTCTGTCAGGCGCTGCCCCTGTTTCATCAGATTCAGGTCAATGTCGGCCTGGATGCCGAAGATGTCCAGCACCTGGTCGAGCATCTGGCGATGCTGCGCAGTCAGGCACACGATGGTTTGCAGGCGCTCTTCCGAGCGCAGCTTGTGAATCAACGGCGCCATCTTGATCGCCTCGGGACGTGTGCCGAGCACCACCAGGATTTTCTTGCGCTTCATGTTATTTTCAGGGCAGGTTAATACCACAGAGTTGCACGTAGGGTCAGGCCGCGCGCACGCTGGGTATTAGTGAATTCAAAACGGTATTGCGAGGTCAATTCGAACCAGCTAGCAGGGGCACTATATCGGCCTTCACGGAACCAGTAGCGCAGGCTCACGCCCGGCCCGGTTCCCAGGGCAGTGCGCACGGTGGCGCGGCTATCGAAATCGCCGGCCAGCACAACATGCGGGGTCACAACCAGACGGCCATCCAGTGCATCCATGCGCCAGCTATGGCCGTAGCTAGATTCCATACTCTGAATGTAACGCCCGGCATTCACAAAGTACGCGCCTTCGGTATAAAACTGCCAGTTAGCCCAGTCGCGGTCGAATGGCTGAATGTCGATGCCGGCGCCAGTCGAGTAGCCCACGCGCATCAGCAAGTCGTTGCTCGCAAGATTGCCGGCCGGGAAAAGTTTTTCCGCCGTCAGCACCACGTTGATATCACCAACAGGCTTGTAGCGCGCGCCGATCGAGCCCTGCGCCGTCACTGAGCCAGTCGCTCCGCCACTCTTGTCGTACAGCGTCTCATAGCCGCGCGCAAATACCTGGAAAATCCTGCCATTCTGGTAACCGATGCCCTCCGGCTGCCAATATGCTTCCATACCGCCCTGCAATATATTGATATTGTTCTGCGGGTTAAAGCCGCTGTTCTGGTAAGAGGTGCTGGCTATCACTCCGAATTTGCGGCTCATCTCCTGTATCTCGCGGCGGTAGCCGAATTCGTGTTGCGCACCGAACGGGCGCTCGTCCGGCGGCAACTGTGCGTTGGCATCCAGCGCCAACCCGAACAGCGCGATGGCGCCGTCATTGTCGCCCAACCGCTTGGCGGTATAAGCGGCATCGGAATATTGCGCAGCCGTGCCCGGCTTGGCGGCGAAAGCACGCCGAAACATCTCCAGTGCCGCATGGTCGTTCTTGTCGCGCAGAGAGGCGTAGGCCAGGTCGAGATCGCTCAACACCACAACTCTGGTCTGTTCCAGCAACTGAAGCGCCTCCGCATGCCGGCTGTCGCTGCCTGCGTCCGCCAATTGCGCGGCAGCATGCGCCTGTTCGCGGTCGTTCAACCCGATATATGCATAAGCCCGCGGCAATTGCACCGTGGCATCCCGTTCGCCGGCATAGGGCACCAACGCGTCGAGCACCACCCGGTGCTGCTTCGTCGCCAACGCGCTGCCCGCCCAAGCCAGGCGCACGTTGCGCTGTTGTTCCGCATCAAGCCCGGTCTGGCTGAGCGCGGCATAGAAATCATCCATCGCCGCCTGATGGCGCTGCTGGCGTTGCGCCAGATAACCGCGCTGTGCCAGCACTTGCGGGTCGTTGGGAAAGCGCGCCAGCAAAGCATCTGCCTGCTGCCGGGCGGCATCCAGATCATTCTTGCGCACCAGGATATCCAGCAACAGCAGCCCCAATTGCCTGCTGTCCGGGCGCAATTGCAGCGCCTCGGCTGCCGCCGCATGAGCGGTACCGGTATGGCCAGCGGCAAGTTCACGGTACGCCTGATCGGCAAGGCCGTAGGCAGCGCCTTCCAGCGGCACGTCGTCCGCCGCCAACGCGGAAAAGGAAGTGGTCGCCAGCAACATTGCGGCAGCCCACAAGTGAAAGCGCAAACCGGTAAGCAAAATAGTCATGCAACACTCCACGATATCAAGTGCAGGTCAGAACTGCCTGCGGTATTTTCATTCTGCCGATGCAATGCTTCTTCAAGCTGGCTGCGGCTGATCAACCGGTGCGTCACAAGGTATTCACCGATAAGGCCATCGCGCCCGGCGTCGAAATTTGCCGTGGCAAATTCAAGCTGGCGAAGCGACAGCACGCCCATACCGAGCAATATGTCGCCCAGCAAAAGGCGCTTTTTCTTCGCTTCGGTGCTGCGCGGCATCGCACCGATTTTGTACCAATCCAGCGCGCCGGCGATCTCGGTCTCACAGACGATGAAATATGCCAGCGTTTCTGCTACCTCAGCCTGAATTTCCGCCAGCGCCGCTTGCGGCAACGGTTCGACCACGGCCAGGTTCAGCGAACCGCTCTCCCCGTCCGCAAATGGGATTGCACGGTACCTCTCCACCAGATAGCGTGGCAGACGCCCGGCAAACTTGCCGACTGCTTCCGGCGACAGCCTGGTACGCGGCAGCCAGTTCTGTTCCGCAATCACATCCGCCAGCACTTCCTCGCTGATCAGCCCAGCCTCGCGCAATAGTGCGCCCAGTTTCTTCCCGGTCTGTTTCTGCATATCCAGCGCCTGGTTGAGATGCTTGTGATCAATCACCTGCCATTCCAGCAGCAGGTCACCCAACAACTTGCGGTGGCGCTGCAATTCGCCCATTGTCGGATAGCTGTGCTGGGTCTTGTCCCAGGTAACGCGCTTGCCGGTGATGATATGGATCAGGAATATTTTCCACGCCCGGCATACCGAAAAAAAGTTGATGACATTGCCGACCAGCATGCGCGGGATTGCTAAGAAACCCTGCTCGATACCGTTCAGCTTGGCTACAAAATAGACCCGTTGCGCAATGCGGTTCAAGAACAGCCAAAAATTGATCTCGATCACCACATAAACCCAGCTCTCTGGCTGCACGAATTCTGGATAGCGCACATAGTCGTACCCTGCACTGCGCAGCATCCCCAGCACTGCAAAATTGGTCACCAGAAAATAGGCCAACAAACCCGCAAAGGAAGTAAAGATGCTTTTACGATCGCGGAAATACAGGTAGTTGGAAACCACGCCACCCTGCCAGCCCATTTGCTGCCAGCCCTGAAAGGACACGCCGAATATCCAGCGCGCCCGCTGGCGATAGGCTGCGCGAAAGTGGCTGGGGAAATATTCGCGCGTGGCGATCAGGCTTTTTACCTCGACCGTCTTTTCGCGCCGGCTGAACAAGCTCTTGCGCTTGGCGTGGTACAACACCGGGAACGTGACAAACACCTGATCCGTGCCGATCTTCTTCAACCTGTGGCTCATCTCGTAATCCTCGGTCAGCGTATCGGTGTTGAATGGCTGGTTATCGTTCAGCCTGGACAGCTCCATGATCACGCGCCGGCTGTAGCAGGTTGCCACGCCCGAGCCCGGCACCAGCCCGGTAAGGCTTTCGCGCACAGCCATTTCCTTGCAATGCCATTCGCTGAAATCGTCCAGATAGGTGCCGGCAATGAACTCGTGCCACTCCCGCTCAAGCGACAGTACAGGCAACTGGATCAGATCCTTGCGATCAATCAGGTAGTTGTACAGATGAAATTCCAGCGGGTGAATCACATCTTCGGAATCGTGCATAACCATGCCGGAGAAGCGCATCCGGTTCTGCTCTTCATATCTGAAGATCGACTGCACGATCCAGTTCAGACAGTCAGCCTTGCAGGTCGGTCCATCATGCGCCACGGTGGCGCGGCGCACCTTATGCGGGAAACGCCGCGCCATGCGGTCAGCTTCCGCCGTGGTTTCGGCATCGTTCTGATAGGTACCGATGAAGATCACATAATTGCGATATTCCATCGTTGCCATGGTGTTCTCGACCATCTTGGCGATAACGTCATATTCCTTCCACGCCGGCACCATGATCGCCAGCCATGATTCTTCCTTTGCCTGCAACTGTTCTATGCGCAAGGGCTGGTAGCGGCTTCTCACCGCAGCCCAACGCCACGCGGTGCGCACCCAGTAATAAACGTCAATAAAAAAATCGTCGAGCGAGCTAACCAGGATCAGCACGGCAGTGATGGCCGCCAGCACATTCAGCACGTAGAGATAATCGGCGAGAAATAACCCGTCCAACATAGCCCGCCTCGTTAACCCTTAAGCTCGCGGTTGCGGAAATACCATCGCAGCCCCAGCACGAAGACCACCGGCAACAGCATCAAGCCAAGGATGATGAACCACGTGCGGTAGCGCTGCATGAATGTCAGCACGCCACGATTCTGTTCATCCAGTTGCCAATCATTCTCCGGATCGTCGAGGTTGATCGCCAGCCGCACCCCTTCTGCATCGGCAATCGCCAGGTTGCCCGCAGACAGTTTCAACGGCTTGCGCAATGCGGGCAGCGTGCCGTCAACAGTTATCACGCTGACTCCATGCTGATGCCCGGACCGGATCAGTTGCAGCACCGCCATGCTACCCAGCCCGGCGCTATCGAACACCGCATGGTCACGCTTGTTGCGCACCACCAACCGGCCGCTGCCGGCCACCACCCGTTGCGTATCAGAATCAGGTGCGCTCTCGAATGCCACAAAGGCATGTGATGGTTTGAATCCCGGTTCTGCATCGATCACCAGTTTGAAATCCGTTTCATCGAACGACAAGCCGCGCAATACCGAATTCACCGCCTGCAAGGTGTTCGCCGCATCCTGCAAATAGCGCGCCGGGACGATGATCTCGCTGTCACGCCCGAGTACGGTACCCAGCATGAAAAATTGCGTCGGCACCTGCGCGTCGCGCAGGGCCAGGTAGCTCGAAGGCAGCAGCTGCACGGGAAAGCCTTGTGCCATGCCGCTGCAATGCCCGCCCGAGATGCGGCGGCGTATCTCCACGCGCAACAGGTTATTTGCGCGCAGCGCATACATTGGAATATGCACCTGCAGCCTGGCGATCTCGCCATCGGTGCGCAACGACGTGGCACTCAGCAGGTTGTCGTTCATGAATACCGACACCACCGGTGACAGGCCGTCGCCGCTGGGCGCGGCCATAAGATTGAGTTCAAACGAATCCGGCCATCTCCCCTGCGGCAGGTTGCCGAGCTGGATCGGCACCGCCCATTCCGCGCTCCCTGACACGTTCTGTACGGGCAGGCTGGGCGCAAAGTGGATATGCGGCAGCGAGCTGTCACTGTCAGGCATTTGCAGCGCGGTGCCCAGCGCCAGTTCGCGGCTGCCCGCGATCTGGCGCCAGGCCGTGGCTACCAGGTCGGCACCTCCCCCCATATCCTCGCCTTCCAGCGCCAGAACCGGCTGCCCCGCCAGCATGGCAACACGCAGGTTAGCCTTGCCCAGTGCTGCGTTAGGCAGCCAGTTGCCGGCATCGCCCAGCCGCAACTCGCGCCACAGCCGCTTGCCCAGGCCGCTGTCGGTATCCATCCCCTGTAGCACTGCCAGCAATGCCTGCCGGGTCTGTGCCGGATCAATCACGGCCTGCGCCAGCCCGTCCGGCGACATCATGCGCAAGGCCAGCCAGGCAGCAGCCTCGGCAGGCTGGGCAATCCTGTACGGCTGGCGTTGCGCCATCGCATCGGCCATCGCGCCCGGAATCCGCACGCTGGCAGTCCTCGCAGCATCCGCCAGCAAAGCGGTATCCACCACATCGCCCACCTGCGGCACCGCTGTAAATTCCGGCTCCAGCCCCATGCCGGACAGCGCCTGAGACAAACGCAATGCGGCGCCATACTGCACCGCACTCAACTTCCGTTGCGGCAACAGGATCACAGGATGGCGCGGCAGCGTAGTCAGCAAGCTGCGTATATCCTGCACCGAATCTCCTTCAAATGAATAGACCAGCCGCGTCGCGTTGGGATCGATGGACAATTCGTTGCCGCGCCCGCGTTCATCAATGCAGCGCGTGGCATCGATCTGGCTGCTCAGCACCACACCCAGATCGAGGAAACCACCTTGCGCGCGTAATTTGCGCAGCGGCAGCGAAATGTCGATGGTGTCGCCCTGTTCATCCGAATGACCGCGTGAGAAGACCGCACCGTTCAGGTCAACCAGCTTGAGGAAGAACCCACCATCACCCCCCGGCAAGCGGTGAGTAAATACCGGCGTGCCATTGGCCAGCAGCGTCAGCGCCGCCGTCCCGGTAAACGGATGCAGGTAAGTGCCGTGGATTTCGATATGCGCATCTTTCAGCACCACACCCTGCGGCACAGGAAAATAGAAATGTTGCTCAAAGTTGCGGCTATTGAGCGTGACCTGCTCCGACATACCCATATCGGCAAGGGTCAAGACTCGCGTCACCGGATTACCTGCAGGCGTAGCCGCCCAGGCACCCGCCGCCGCAAGCAACGCGCACAGGAAAATCGCCGCACACCCAAAGCCTGCAACCGGCCGTATACCACTCATGATATTTCAGGAATACAGCCGTTACGCCTCGCAATCCTGTGGCCCCGACAAAACAATTCTGATGTTGTTGATATTGAAATCATTTAACAAAACTAACCAAATTGCGCCCATCTTTTTTGGCTTGATACATCGCCATATCAGCCCGCTTGAGAATATCTTCCGCGCTGGTCTCGTGGCCGATGAATAACACTATGCCGATACTCGACGTGCAATGATGTTCAACGGTAATTGTTGTATCCCCCTCTTGCTTACATGCCAGCAGGTATGGCTCGGACAGAAAGACACGAATTTTTTCGGCAGCAATACCGGCATGTATGGCGGAATCGGCCTTATCCATATCCAGTTCGTTAAGTATCACCACAAACTCATCACCACCAAAGCGCGCGACGGTATCCACCTCGCGCACACAACTGACAATGCGGTGCGACGCCTGAATCAGCAGCAAATCGCCAACATCATGCCCATGCGTATCATTGAGCGGCTTGAAGTTATCCAGATCGAGGAACATAAGTGCGGCATAACGGCCGCTGCGCTTGCTGGCGACCATTACTTGCCTGAGCCGGTCGTTTAAAATGCGGCGATTGGGCAGTTGCGTCAATGTGTCATAGAAAGCCAGTTTGTTGGTTTGCTCTTCGGCTTTTTTGCGTTCGGTAATGTCGCGCGAAAAGCCAACCGTACCCAGTAGATTGCCATTCTCATCTATGACGGGTGTCTTGAAGGTCTCCACCCAATGTTCTTTGTTGCCGTCAAATGACAGCTCCTCGATATGCTTCTGCTGGCGCGTGGCAATTGTTTCGGTATCATCGGCACGATATTTTTCCGCCATTTCCTTCGGCCACAGATCAAAATCGGTTTTACCGATGATCTGCCGAATGTTGCCCAACCCGGTGCAATCTACATATGCATTGTTCACTCTGACGTAACGGCCCTCGATATCTTTCAGCCATGACAGATAGGGTGAGTTATCGAGAATGGCTTTCATGCTTGCCTTGCTTTCGCGCAAGCTGGCTTCTGCCTGTTTGTGCTCGGCAAAGTGCGTCGCCAGCGCCATACCGACGATGGATAGAATCACCATGTAAAGCCAGTAATTGACCAGCTGGGTTTGGGCAATATCATCAGCGAAATAACCACTCCCGTGTGTCGCTCCCTGCAAGGCATAGACTGCCGTTATCAGCAGAACTATCACCGTCCCACAGGATCCGATTCGTATTGCCACCCAGGAAATAATCAAAAACATCCAGTAGCCTTTGGCCACATGGCCAATGGCGTCATGCCCCCAATCAAGAAAAATTATGTGGCAGGCTAAAATCGTCAGGCCGAGCATTAAGGCTGCCTCGGCCATCTCCTCCGTTCTGCGCTGATTTTTTCCTGGCTCCCACCAGAGCATAATCAACGGGGCAATCAGGATGGCTCCGAGCGTGTCGCCCATCCACCATTGAATCAGGCTGTAAAAATAGTCCTCGGAGGCGAGCAATCCGGAATACAGCAATACCGTGTTCACAGCCAATGCACCAATGGCGATACTCAGGCATCCTCCCAGCAGGAGCAATCGCAGGTAGTCATGCAACGATTCGAGGCGCACATCGAACTTGCCTTTGCGGGTAAGCAGCCAGGCGCCGCAAAATGCCTGAAAAGTATCGCCAAAAACAATGGTGGCAGACGCCCAAAGAGAGTTAGCAGATGTTGCGTTTACCAGCAGAGCACCGATGCACACACCCCAGGCATATCGCTTTCCGCCAATCAGCAACACGGCCAACGCCAATCCGCTCGCCGGTTCAAAATAGCCGACAATAGCGCGATCCTTGAAATATAACTCGCCGGCATAGAGCAACAACGCGTAAAGCGCGGCCACGCCAAGTTGCTTTAGCGCATAAAAAGTGTGGTATGGCATCTCAATACGCTCAGTAGATTTTTTCATCCAGCCCCATCGAAAATAGGGTGATTTTTATTGAGACATTCCCCTGAATCCGGTATTTTTTTCGCACGCACGATTAACGTATCCGATTATTTAGCGAACAGGACAGCATTCCCATCGCCTACCAACTCTACCTCCCCAAAGACTGGGCGAGCGATCCTGATCGGCGTGAGACGGCTGGTGTCCCCGGCAACATCGCGTTCGCGACCAAGCCCGAAATCGCCTTTGGAGCAGATGCGCCAAGCCAACGCTACGGGCGTGCCCACGGGTGTCGTGCTGACAGACGCTGGGATGGGCGCCGGGAACTGCGCCGCTGCCACCCAAGCTAGGACTGGGCGCGGCTGCGTCGGGAGTCCGGCAATGAATTCGGGCAGTGAAGGCGCTGGCCATGACATTGCCAGCGCGAGCTTGGCGCACTATCACTTGGCGGGAGGGTATGTTAAGTGGCACAGAAGATTAGCAGTTTGCTGAAATTCACCTCAATTTCGAGGTCCAGCAGTGAAACGCGTAATATATCCATGCTAAATACTCCAAGGAAAGCGTGATTTGTTGCCTTTAGACATTTACTTGTTAACAGTTATGAACGTCTGATCGCAGTTCGGAATGTTGTTATGCATTAGCTTGTCGAAGGTTGCGTAGTCGTACTTGCGCCAATGATTGCGGCCAGAGGATATTTTGCACACAATGCCCGCGTTGTCATGGGCAAAAGCGACTTGCCAGTCGAGGATGAAGTGTCCCTGGTTTATCTGCCCCCAGTCGAGGAGAACGAATACCGGACGTCCGTTGTCTATTTCATTTTTAATACGTGACAGCGTATTGGGAAAACCGGACTTCCCATACCAAACAGCCTTGAGGCCAAGTTTGTTCACCGTATCGACGATTCGCATAGGGCTGGTGCCCAAGAAGCCAAGCAGCACGTCCGGGGCGCCACTCCATTGCATGACTCTTTGAACATAAGGGTCATTTCTATAATGACCATCTGCACTATCAATCGGGGTATCATTCCAGCCGAATCCGTAATAGTCCATTACGCTCGCCATGGAAGCTGGCCCACAAGTATTGTTTGTGTTTATTACGGATGCATACCCAAACAAGTTACTGATGACAGATTCAGGCTTGATGTTCTCGGTTGTATTTTGAACCGCTATTGGCAATCCATTCGATAGGATTTCCAAATGTCTATCTAAGATCGCCTCAGTTCCTAGTCCACCCACTGCAATGTTTTGTAAATCTATTCTTGTTGGGTTCAACGCAGATTTAGCCATGACATTTCTTCCTTTGTTTTTCTCGCGCCTACTCTCTTAGGTTTTTGGCCTCCCCTTTGCAAAAATCACCGTTGTTTCATCAAGGCGACAATTACCTTGACGCGCACCGAATCTGAACTCAGCCATTAACGTTCTCCTGTTTGTAGTCCTTGGGTATGTACTCCATGATCCCAACTTCCGCCCCTCCAGGCTCATCTCACGGTGGGAATACACCCCTTCGTTCAGGCTCATCTGTCATTGGACAAGGCTTGCGCATACGACATCACGATCAAAAATCGTGATTACAGCCTATCTAAACGTAAATTATTACCGTAGCCTTTCAACTTCTTCAATTCAACGATCGGCGTGCAATTTTCAGGCAGCACCCACTGTATTGCATCGGCAGTATTTAGAGCTAACCCTCCAGAGGCTGTCAAACCAACATTCTGGATTTCGGATAAAGATAATTCTTGCCCAATCGAAAAATTAGCACTTGAATCGGACGTCACCTCTGCGTCAAAATTGACCGTTAAGGATTTTTTCTTGGACATAATGATTAAGCCGCTTTCAGCGATTCTGGCGGCAGTCACAATTGCAAATTCTTTTCTCCAATCATTGTGTGGCGGTTCTTTATATAACTGCACAATCTCATCATTAACAGCTCTTTCGTTGGTGAGTTGTTCGACAATATAGTTCGAAAATGAAAGAATGTAAGCGTTAGCTCTATGGAATGTAATTGAAACCGAGCCACTGTATTTAGAAGTTTCACTCATATTTGCTGTCACGGGCACCCCAGCATCTATCGCTGTAGCGCGCACGCCGTTACTACCATCAAGGCTTCCTGTGATTTTTACGCTGATCGATATATCGCCCTGCGAACTAAATGTCATGCCTCCGCCTGAACCACGAACCTCGGTTTGAACTTGAACCCCAAAGTAGTTTTGAATAGAAGTATTCTCTTCAACATAAAGATCACGTTTCAAAGTACCAAAAGAACCTACATCAGTCGTTTCATCCATATCAGCATTCACATAGAACGCCCCCATCATTTTATGAAATTTTTTAGCCAATTTTTCCTGATCAGACATGGTATCTCCTTGTTATATATCACGTAAATTATGACAAAATTTTCCAATTTGACGCGTATTACAACGTTTTCTCAAGCGTGCGCCAACGCGCCTCATGTCTAAAAGCAACGGAATCAATGGTGACCATGTCACATTACGTTACCGACATCCAAAAGGCGTGGCAATTTACCAGATTTTTGTGGCTACATGCTGACAAATACTGACAATCAATCACGTCACATTCTTCTCGCCCCTTTTACAGAACAAGCAAAACGAATGGTTGTCATTGATCCTGCACGATGCAAATGGAATACTTCAAAGCGAGGTGTTGCGTTAGTGCGCCACAATGAGCGGCTGGGTAAATTTATAACCTATGCCACGCACTGCTTGCAAGGGGTTGCTGCCGTTGTCCAAACTCGGCAGTTTTCGCCGCAATCGGCTTATGCTGGCTTCAAGGGCTCGTGTGTCATAGTGCAACGGATTCTTGCCCAGCGCCCGGATCAAAGCGTTGCGGTCCGTTTGCTGGTTGTATGCCTCGGCCATTACTCTCAACAGCGACAGTTCCCCGTTGGTCAGCAAAATATGCGGCGATCCTCCTGGGGGCTTCAACGCCGATCTCGCCGGTAGCAGTTGCCACGATTGCGGCAGGAGCGGTGATGAATCAAGGCGCAAGGACATGTTATCAATAAGCGCCAGCAATTCGTTGAAGTTGATCGGCTTGACGAGATAGTCATCCGCCCCTGCGCGACGACACTCGATGCGGTCTACCCCCCTGTTGAGTGCCGTGACCATGACGATGCCAATTGATATTCCGAATCTCTCACGCAACTGTTCTGCCAGCGTGGCGCCATTTTCCCCTGGGAGATAATAGTCAAGCAGCACGATTTCAGGGCTGAACTGCGATATACAACTTTCAAGTTCTTTGCCATCCGCTACGCCGCGCACCTCATGTTTGGAATATTCAAGAAAGGAGACCAACTCTTCAAGTTGTCCAATATCATCTTCTACTACGATAATGCGTGTCATAAGGCCATCCAGTGTACGGAGATTCGAATCCCATGCTCAATCTACACAATCGACTGCGTAGCGCGCAACTATTTTTAACGAGACTAAGCCTGCAAATTCGTTTTTTGCTGATCTTCGTGGCATCGTCGCTATTTTTGGCGCTGGTAATCTGGATTGTATTCAACAGCGTCACCGAACGGATGATGGAACGTATTGGTGCGCGGTTTGCCGAACAGCAGGTGCTCAACGATAAAGCACATACCCTGCAGCCACTCATCCGCAAGGTGACACTGGCACGCAAGATGGCAAATAACGCCGTTATAAAACGATGGGTAGCAAACGAGCAGGATCCACAACTGCATCGGCAAGCTCTAGCGGAAATGGAGATACTTCGCCGAGACTTCAATGATGGCAACCATTTCCTGGCTCTCACTCAATCAGGGCATTATTATTCCTATGAACAACACTCGGGCAATACGCACCAGGGCGAGCAACTGCACTACACCCTTAATCCGGAAAAAACGGCAGATGCATGGTTTTATGCCGCCATCAAAAGCGGCGGTGACCATCATATAAACGTAGATAACGACACGGATCCCGGCACATCTAGAATTTCAATCCATGTACCGCTGCGCGATAGCGGCAAAGTACTGGGCGTAATTGGAACAACCCTGGTAATTGATGACCTGACTGTTCATAAGACTGAGGTTCCCCAATCCAGCGTATCCAACATTTTCATTGATCGTAGCGCAACCATTCAGCTTTATCGCGACGCCAATCGCATCAATTTTCCCAACTTTATCAAGCTTCCCGACCAGAAATATTCTATCGATTATCTGCTGGACAATCCGGAAGACAGAGTTTGGGTGCGACAGTCTATTGACCAATTTGAAAATAAAAGTTTGGCTATAGAAAAAAACCTGTATATCAAAGGCAAACACTATCTCACCAACTCATCTGTGATGACAAAATTCGTGTACATCAATGGCAAACGCTATCTTGCCGGCATGATGGCGTTGCCGGAAGTGGGTTGGTACGACATCACCCTGCTGGATATGTCTGTCCTGTTGCCACAGTATGATTTCCTGGAAATGTGGTTGGCAATTGGAGGAGTTGCACTGGCTCTTATGTTCATATTGCTACTTTCCCTGCGCCGGCTGGTGCTGCATCCCGTTGCTGTGCTAACTGCCGCATCCGACCGTATCCGCCGGGGTGATTACGCAGGCACCTCGCCAAAAAAAGGCAGCGGTGAGATCGGGCAACTAACTGCGCAATTTCAGGCTATGCGCCATGCCGTTCATAAAACGCACAACTGGATGGAAGATGAAATCAGGAAACGTACTCGCCAGCTCATTGAAAGCAAGGAGATGCTGAAAATTTCACTTCAGATGGAAAGAAATAATCGGGAGGACTTGTCAAACATGCTGTCCATGATGGCGCATGAAATCCGCAGCCCAATTACGGTAATCAGCAATACAGCGCAAATGCTGAACGTACTGGTGCAATCTGAATGCCCCGATTTGCAGCCGCGCATTGAAAAAATTATGGGGGGAGTACTGCAACTTACGGTGCTGATGAACAAGTTTCTCGATGAAGACTGCATCGACATGAAGGGCAATGAACTGAATCTGCAAATGGGCGACCTTAATATCTTCTGTATGGAACTTGCTGGCACGCTTTCAGAAAATCACAGCCGCTCCATCCGCTATTCGCCATGGAGCGGCAGTACCATGCTTCTGGCGGATTGGTATCTGGTCGGTATTGCCATCGGCAATTTTATCGACAACGCCATCAAATATTCTCCTCCAGATAGCGACATCGACCTGAGCGTCGTGCAGGGCAAAGCAAATACACTATGCATCGAGGTAACCGACCAGGGTCCGGGCATTACCCCCGAAATCCAGCAACGCATTTTTATCGAGAAATTTATCCGTGGTGATAATCAGAGGAGCAAAATCTATGGGGCAGGCATTGGTCTTTACTTGAGTAACTGGATTGCTATGTTGCACGGGGGGTATACCGATGCTTCTTCGACACAGAACGGCAGCACTTTCCGTATATGCCTTCCCTTGCGGGATCAGCCGCGTTGGTATCTCAAGCCGCCTCGCCAAGGGTGCTTCCCATGAGCACAATGTGGATCAGTTTGCCCGCATCGTCCAATACGGGAGCATGTTCCCACTTGTACAGATTGCTGCGCCCATTGCTGAGCAAGTTATGTGCGATCATTTTGCCGTGCCGTTTGAAATAGTCATCGATCGAAGCGCATCCCGAATCGCCTTGTACCGGGAGCACGGCCTCGAATATCTTCATTCCAGCCACCTCGATCAAACGCCAGCCAAACAGGTTTTCGGCTTCGCGGTTCCAGTTGACGATGCGGAGGTTTGCATCCAGAGTGATCATCGGGATCGGCGCATTTTCAAAGCAAACCCTATAACACTTTTTCTGATCCAGCCTGTCCAGCATTCCTTGCTCCAAATAGCGGTTCAAGCGATTACTTGTTTCGACGTATTTGGATACAATGAAGCCAAGCAGAATTATCATGAAAGATGCCAGCAGCCTCATGTATAACTCCATCCCGGCAGGTAGCAGGTTTTCAAAATACGGTCCTCCTGCGAAAAACATGGAATCGATCAGGCTGTCCAGCAGCCAGAACAAGACTGCGAATAATGCGCCGAGCCATATAAAGCGATTTTGGTAGAGTGCACTGGAATACCTAGCCACTTTGCTCATAATCATTTCCTCTTGATTTTTATGCTGTGCCCAAAGAATCGATACAGCGATGGATAGATTGAACAACCGGCCCAGAAAACGGCTTGGATACCAGACACCCAATCAGGTATTCTTCAAGTCAAGCGTTGCACTTCAAACTTGAGCCCGCGTACAACTGATAAACACTATTTATCAGATTATCAAATTGTTGTGGCTACATGCTAACAAATACTGACAAGAGGTTTGACTAAACCGGCAAATCAGGAGCTGGATACATGGCGAAAGTTGGTTGAAGCTCGGAAAGCTGGGATTCGTGATAGACGGAAATAAGCCATCACCAAGTTATTGCCTGCACGCGACCACTTAGGCCGGTAGCAAACGCTCAACACAACATCTTCGACCGACGGCTCAGTGTCGTGGGGCATACTTTGCGAACGACTTCGGGGTGCACTGAGTAAATTCCCCGAATGAAACTTCCAACAGCTGCTTATAGGACAGCAATGCCGAAGTAAGTCAGCCATGTTTTAGCTGAACACCGTAGAAATCCCTTCCTTTTGGAAGGGGATGCTGTCAACTTGCTTGAGCCGCTTCCCATGCGGCACGTACACGCTGCATCAAACCTGGATGAAGCACACCGAGCTTTGGCGTTTGGCCGTTTGGGGCACCGGGCGGCACCTTGAACCATTCGCTGCTGTATGGCAGTTCCACCGTGCTATGAAAACTGAATTTTGTCGAGTAGCTTAAGCCTGCGAGCTGGTACGCCGCCACCTCGCGATCAGCAATAAGAAATTCACCCGAGCGGAGTTGGTCAGTTTTCTGACTGGTGCCATAGGCCACCAATACAATGAAATGGGGTGCCCGGTCGTCAAATACCTTGACGATCAAAGCAGGTCGAGGCTTCGGCCCCGGCTCAATTCCCTTGTTTTCCGGGAAGTGACACCATACGATTTCGCCTGCTTCTGGAGCCGGCCACCAATGTTTTCCCATGCCTCAGAACAAGCTCGATTTGACCGATTTTGCGCGGCCTTGGGGTATCGCTTTGCGAATTGCGGCCAACTGTGTCGGCGTCAGTTCGCCGTCGTCGGCTTCATAGGCCGGCAGCACTTCTTTCGCCAGCTTGCGCAACGCATAGTGAATCACTTGCGTTTCCCCTGTGAAACCGAGATATTCGGCCAATTTCTCCACGGTTGAACGGCTGATGCCATTCTGCGTGTCGGTTGACCGGAAACGGAGTAATAGTTGATCTGGTTTCGCTGTAGTCGTCATAATGTTCTCGAAAACGGTAAAAGATATATTCAATATATCTTTCTTGGCTGCTATTGTCAATTGCTCAGAATCTTTGCCGCCTTCCCCAAATCCATCCCCTCACTCGGTGGCATGCCGTTTCGACATAGATTCAGCTCGTAATTCAGCGCAAAGTCCGTTTTGCCGCCCTCTTTCGTTGGCGTGTTTGGTTGCACCAGCCTGACTGCGAGGCGACTGCACCCTTCCTGGTTGAATTTCTTGATCGTTGACACCTCGGCTCTGACCGGATCGGATGCGCC
>CAZMWC010000014.1:0-19025 GCA_964569805.1 uncultured Gallionella sp. | reverse complement strand
TACCAACTGAGCTACTCCCGCGAAACGAGTTGCGCATTATAGGGATATTCAAATTGCTGTCAATAATTTTGCCAGTAATTTTTTCCCAATCCAAATAAACGCGCGAAATTCTCTGTGGTGCATTGCCCGACTTCAGCCAGTGTAATGCCGCGCAGCGTGGCGATTTCCTCGGCAACATGCTTCACGTAGGCGGGTTGATTGAGCCTGCCACGATGCGGCGCGGGTGCCAGATAGGGCGCATCAGTTTCGATCAGGATGCGCTCCAGCGGTACGCGCTGCGCCACGTCCTTGAGCTGTTTGGCGTTCTTGAAGGTGACGATGCCGGAAAAAGAAATATAGAAGCCCATCGCCAGCGCGGCCTCCGCCACTTCCCAGGTTTCGGTGAAACAGTGCATCACCCCACCCGCCTTGTCAGCGCCCTCTTCCGCCATGATGCGCAGAGTGTCCGCCGCCGCTTCGCGGGTATGGATAATGAGCGGCTTGCCGCTTTCGCGCGCGGCACGGATATGGTTGCGAAAACGTGCGCGCTGCCATTCCAGATCGCCCTTCAGCCGAAAATAATCCAGACCAGTCTCGCCGATGGCGATCACCTTGGGATGCCGTGCCAGCTCAACCAGACGCGCGACATCCGGCTCTTCCACACCCTCGTAGTCGGGATGTACTCCGACCGAGGCGTAGATGTTCGGATACCGCTCGGCCAGCGCCAGCGCTTGCGGAAAATCTGCCAAATTGACAGAAACGCACAGTGCGCTGACTACTTCGTTCTGGCGCATTCGAGCCAGAACGTCAGCGATATTTTCGTTCAGCTCGGGAAAATTGATATGGCAGTGGGAATCGACAAACGGCATGGTCATTCGAGCATGAGCCGACGATAAGAAAACAGCAGTGATTCAAAAAACAGCTTCGAGTTGAGCGTGTGCTGCGCTTCGCGTTTTGCGGTTTGCAAGTATTTTTGCAGGCGCGCCAGATTCAGCGGCGCGATGGGTTCGACCAGTTTTCTGATAACCGCTTCCTCGCCCGGATGGTAGCGCAGCCTGCCCGCCAGTTTCATCGAGATCAAGTCGTAACACCATTGTTGCAGCCACTGCACCACCAGCGTTTGCTCGGTTTTTTGCAATATCTCGGCCAGCGCGAACACATCCAGCGCTGACGGTTGGCGCACGGCGCGCAACAGCTTGTCGCGCTCTTCGCTACCCAGTTGCTCGCTCAATTGCGCGGCTTGTAGTGGCGCAAAACCGGAAGCAGCGAGGGCTGCGGCAGGTTTTTCCACGCCCTGCTCCGCCAGCCAGTGTTCGGCGCTCTCCGCATCTGGAGCCGGGAGCGCAAAAGACAGGCAACGGCTCAAAATGGTCGGCAATAATTGCTGCGGTTTGTGCGACACCAGAATAAACAACATGCCTTGCGGCGGCTCTTCGAGATTTTTCAGCAGGGCGTTCGCGGCATTGGCATTCATCGCCTCGGCGGGATAAATAACCACCACGCGCCTGCCGCCCTGATGGGCGGACATGCCGCTAAAATCGGCCAACCCGCGTACCTGATCGACGGAAATCTGCTTGCTGGGTTTTTTGCCCGACGCGGGTTTGGAATCGTCCGTCTCTTCGCCATCCTGGCTCAACACGTCCGGTTGCAGCAAACGAAAGTCAGGATGAGAACCTTGCTCGAACCAATGGCATGCAGGGCACTGTCCGCAGGCGAAACCAGATTCATCCGGTTGCCGGCACAACAGGCTTTTGGCGAAGCCGATCGCCAGGTCGAGCTTGCCGATCCCCTTATTTCCTTTGAACAACAGGCCGTGCGGTGGGCGCTTGCGCAACTCCTGCAGGCGCTTCCAATCATTTTTTTGCCAGGGATAAATGTCTGCCATATCAAATGGATGAAATTATTTTCCCGAGTTGCTGCTGGACTTCGTTGATAGTTCGCGCCGCATCAATCACGGCATAGCGCTGCGGGTTCTGCTGTACGCGTTTGTGGTATCCGGCACGCACGCGCTCGAAAAAATCGGCTTGCTCCTGCTCGAAGCGATCCAGTGAAACATTGCTCGCCAGGCGTTGGCGTGCGACTTCGACCGGAACGTCAAAAAACAGTGTCAGGTCGGGTTGCAGGTCGGGATGTACCCATTGTTCAAGCTGTACTAGTTTTTCCCAATCCATGCCGCGCCCGCCGCCTTGATAGGCAAAGCTGGCATCGCTGAAACGATCCGAGATTACCCACGTGCCGGCGCGCAACGCGGGTTTGATGACCTGCTCGATGTGTTCCATGCGCGCCGCAAACATCAGCATCGCCTCGGTGCCGATACTCATCGGCTGGTTGAGCAGTATTTCGCGCAACTGTTCGCCCAGGGGCGTACCGCCGGGTTCGCGCGTGACCAACACATCGAGGCCGCGCTGCCGCAACGCATCGGCGAACCACGCCAGATGCGTGCTCTTGCCCGCGCCGTCCATACCCTCAAAGGTGATAAATTTGCTCATTTTTGGTAATGTGTCTCAGCATTCCTGCACGAAATGGCTTGATACAACCAGAACGGACGGGCAGCGCCGCTTGCCGTGGCACGCCCTATCCCGCAAAAAGTGATTTTTTGGTCCGCAGCAGTGGTGGCTTATTTGGCTACCTGCTTTTCGCGGATTTCGTCCAGCGTTTTGCAATCGATACACAAAGTGGCGGTCGGCCTTGCTTCAAGGCGGTTCAGGCCGATTTCGATACCGCAATTGTCGCAATACCCATAATCGCCATCGTTGATTTTTGCGAGCATTTCGTCGATCTTTTTGATAAGTTTGCGCTCCCGGTCGCGGTTACGCAGCTCCAGATTGATGTCGGATTCCTGTGTGGCGCGATCGTTTGGGTCGGCAAATAGCGTAGCTTCATCCTGCATGGTATGAACTGTGCGATCTATATCCTCGCCCAAACCGGCCTTGATGCCGTTCAAAATCTGGCGAAAATGGTCGAGCTGTTTGGGATTCATATAAGTTTCGCCCTTCTTCGCTTTGTAAGGGGCGGCGGGTTTGTGTGGCTTGACCGGCATTGTGCTTCTCCAACAGGGTTAAATTAAGCCCGCTTTAATACCAGAAAGCGGTTATTCAAGCAAATAAATTAACTGTTCCCAAGCAGTAAAAATAGGCTGGGGCGCTTGTTCAGTTGCGGCAATGGCCGTAATTTCCATTGTGCGATGGAACGCGTCTGGATCAATTCACCCGGCAAAGTAATGTCGGTGGCGACGCACAACCGTGTTTGCGGGCGACAATGCGCAAGCAGCGCACCGAGCATTTTTTCGTTGCGATATGGCGTTTCGATGAATAATTGCGTTTGTTTTTGCCGGATCGATTCCGCTTCCAGTGTCGCAATCGCCTTTTTCCTCTCCGCATCGGCTATAGGCAAGTAACCATGAAAGGCGAAGCGCTGACCGTTCAGGCCGGAAGCCATCAATGCCAATAGAATGGAAGAAGGTCCGACCAGCGGCACAACGCGGATGCCGTTATGGTGCGCCAAATTGACCAGATCGGCGCCCGGATCGGCAATACCCGGACAGCCCGCCTCGGAAATAATACCGACATCGTGCCCTGCCAGTAGCGGTGCAAGCAAATCCGCCAGATCTTTATGGGCGGTGTGTTCGTTAAGTGTGGCGAAATGCAGCGACTGGATCGGTTTTTCCGGCTTGAGCGCAGCAAGGAATTGCCGCGCAGTCTTGGCCTGTTCCACCACAAAATGTTCCAGCCTGCGCGCGACATCAATAACGTGCTGGGGCAGCACCTGTTCGGCGGGCGTGTCGCCCAAGGTGCAGGGAATTAGATAAAGCGTACCGAGTCTGGCTTCCATGTCCATTCCAGTCTTTATTGCAATTAAAAAAACCGGTAGTGGTATACGCCGAATGGCGATAACTGCCAATTTACCCGCGCCTCAAAACCGTTTTTTCCTGAATGCGATCAGCACTGCCCATGTACCCAGCGCCAGATAGCACAACAACGACCATTCCGGGATGCCGAGGGTAAGAAAAGTCCAGCCCTTCTCCGCACATTCGCCGGAACCGTGTATCAGCTGTTTCAACACATCTGCCATCGGCATGGTTTCCAGCATGTAATCCAAGCCTGGGCCGCAGGCAGGAATCTGGTCTTTGGGCAGATTCTGTATCCAGATATGACGTGCTGCAACACCCACACCAGACAATGACAACAGCACTATCAATGTGGCGTAGATGCGCTCACCAATGCGTTTGGGGCCATGCAGAGCCGCGATGGCGAATACTGCCAGTATCGCGATGAAGATCACCCGCTGCACCATGCACAGCGGGCATGGGTCCTGGTGTTTGATGTATTGTAGAAATAGGCCGAAGCCCATCAATCCACTGGCGTACAGCGCACCGGCCAGATACAGCCAGCGGTTTGAGATGCGCTGCCAAAGACTGAACATTTCTTACTCGACCTCGTCCATCCATGCCATCTGTATTGCCTCAAGCACCTTCTCGCCGCTGTGCTTCGGGTCGTCGTGAAAGTCTTCCAGCGCCAGCACCCAGTTGTGCAAGTCGGTAAAACGGATGGTTTTGGGGTCAATATCGGGGTGCGCTTCCGCCAGCTCGATGGCGATCAGTCTTACGTCGGTCCACTTCATATCATCCCTCCTTCGCCATATTGATGGTGTACTTCGGAATCTCCACCACCAGATTCTGGCCGTCCACTATCGCCTGGCAGGATAGGCGCGAATTGGGCTCCAGCCCCCATGCCTTGTCGAGCAGGTCATCCTCGATATCTTCTGCCGGTTTTAGGCTATTGAAGCCCTCGCGCAAAATAACATGGCAGGTGGTGCAGGCACAGGATTGCTCGCAGGCATGTTCGATTTCCACGCCGTGCTGCAACAGCGCGTCGCAGATGGAAACCCCCGGTTCAACATCGAACAGTGTGCCGTCCGGGCACAGTTCCTCATGCGGCAGTACGATGATTTGCGGCATTATTTCATCTCCAGGTCGGATATTTTCTTGCCCGCCAGCGCATATGTCACGCTTTTATCCATGCGCCGTTGCGCAAAATTGGCGGTGGCATCGTTCAGTGTGCCAACGGCACGTTTGATGGCGAGATGTTCGGCAAGTTGCAAAGTGTCGCGCAACGCAGCCATTTTGGTCTCAATCTGCCCGCGCTCATCTGGGGAAAGCAAATCACCGTCCTGTTCCAGCGCGTGCTGTACTGCTTCAAGCAACTGGCTTGCTTCGGTCTGTTGTTCGCGTAATGCGCGTGCCAGCATGTCGTCTTGCGCATGTTGTGTCGAATCCTGCAACATGCGGGTGATCTCGGCATCACCCAGCCCGTATGAGGGTTTGACGGCGATGGCCGCCTCGATGCCGCAGCCCATTTCGCGCGCCGATACATTCAGCAATCCGTCGGCATCCACCTGAAATGTCACGCGGATGCGCGCCGCACCCGCCACCATCGCCGGGATACCGCGCAGTTCAAATTTTGCCAGCGAACGGCAATCGCTGATCAGTTCGCGTTCACCCTGCACCACGTGGATGCTCATCGCGGTCTGGCCGTCCCTGAAAGTGGTGAATTCCTGGGCGCGCGCAGTGGGAATGGTGCTGTTGCGTGGGATAATCTTTTCCGCAAGCCCCCCCATGGTCTCGATACCCAGCGACAACGGGATCACGTCCAGCAGCAGCCAGTCATCGCCACTGCGATTACCCGCCAACAGATTAGCTTGTATCGCCGCGCCCAGCGCCACAACCTTATCTGGGTCGAGATTGGTCAGCGGCGCTTGCCCGAAAAATTCCCCCACTGCATGCAGCACCTGTGGCATCCGCGTCGCGCCGCCAACCATCACCACACCTTTGATGTCCGCGATGCCCAGCTTCGCATCACGCAGTGCACGGCGCAATGACTGCAAGGTGCGCTGTACCAGATTGTGCGACATGGATTCGAATTCAGCCCGTGTCAGCACATTGTCAATCACTTCACCGCTGGCTAGCACTGCGGTGATGCGCGTCTCGTCATGCTCGGTCAATTGTTCCTTGGCGGCACGTGCATGGGTCAGCAGCAAGCGGGTATCTTGCGGGCTAAGTGCGGAAAGGCCATTTTTTTCCAGCAACCAGCAATGGATGCGCTGGTCGAAATCGTCACCACCCAGTGCGGAATCGCCATTGGTCGCCAACACTTCGAATACGCCACGCGACAAACGCAGAATGGAAATATCGAAAGTGCCACCACCCAGGTCATATACCGCATACACGCCTTCAGACGCATTATCCAGGCCATAGGCGATCGCGGCAGCGGTCGGTTCGTTGAGCAAACGCAGCACGTTCAGCCCGGCAAGTCTTGCTGCATCCTTGGTGGCCTGCCGTTGCGCATCGTCGAAATAAGCGGGCACGGTGATCACTGCACCCACCAACTCTCCGCCCAGCGCAGCTTCGGCGCGCATACGCAACACCTTCAGAATCTCTGCCGACACTTCAACCGGGCTTTTGATGCCCGCAGCCGTGCGCAACTGCACCATGCCGCCTTGCCCTGAAGCTGTTGAAGGGGCATCCACAAACCGGTACGGCAAACGGCTGGTGTCGCCGATGTCTTTCAAGCCGCGCCCCATGAAGCGTTTCGCCGATACGATGGTATTGATCGGATCATCGCTCTGCACGGCCTGTGCCGCCTCGCCCACCACGACGCTTCCGTCGGCCGCATAGCGCACCACCGATGGCAGCATGGCGCGCCCGTCTTCATCGTTGAGCACTACGCTGATACCGTTGCGCACGGTCGCCACCAATGAATTGGTCGTGCCAAGGTCTATGCCCACCGCCAAACGGTGCTGGTGCGGCGCGGTACTCAAACCGGGTTCGGAAATTTGCAGGAGTGCCATTTAGAGTGGTTCAGTCGTAAGTGGTGAGTGGTTCAGTCGTAAGTGGTGAATGGGAAAGTCGGTGCAGCGCACCACTCACTACTTCCCACTTACTACTCACCACTCACCCTCTTTAGTTATCTATCTCGTCGTAAGCGACATGAATTTCTTCCGCGAGTTTTTCCATGAAGCGCAGCTTGCGCACCAGTCCCGCCGCATCCGCATAATTTTTTTCGATGTCTATTTTAATCTCAAGCTGTGCTTCGAGTTCGTGCGTTTCATGTTTCATGCGTGCTTCGAGTTGTTCGAGCACCGCGACATCACGCGTCTGCTGGGCTTCAATAACCGCTTCACGCCATTCCATCTGCGCCATCAGGAAATCTACTGGCATCGCGGTGTTAGTTGCTTCCTGCGTATCCACACCCTGTAGGGACAATAAGTAGCGCGCCCGGCGAATCGGGCTGCGCAGCGTCTGGTACGCCTCGTTTACCAGTGTGGCACGTTGCATGGCAACACGCTGCTCAACAGCCGGCAGATGGGCGGATTTATCGGGGTGAACCAGTGTCTGCAGGGCGCGATACTGTTGCTCAATCCGGGCAAAATCTATTTGATAGGACTGCGCAATGCCGAATAGCTGAAAGTAGTTTTGCTGAAAATCCAAATCAGAAGGTTGCATCAAACTTGAAAGCTCTCACCGCAACCACACTCATTTTTGACGTTGGGGTTGTTAAATTTGAAACCCTCATTCAAGCCTTCACGGGTGTAATCCAACTCCATGCCGTCGATGTACGACAAGCTTTTGGGGTCAACCAGCACCGTCACACCGTGGCTGACAAACTGGATATCATCGCTGTCCACCGCATCGGCAAATTCGAGTTTATAAGCCATACCGGAGCAGCCGCTGGTGCGCACCCCGATACGCAAACCCGCGCCCTTGCCGCGTTTGGCAATAAAGTTGCTCACATGTTTGGCCGCATTTTCAGTCAAGGTAATCGCCATGATTATTCTCCCGTGCTGTTTAACACCCGCCCTTGCAGGCGGCAGTTTCTACATTTCCTTCGTGCTTGGCCTTGTAATCCGCCACCGCCGCTTTAATGGCATCCTCCGCCAGAATCGAACAGTGAATCTTCACCGGCGGCAAAGCCAGCTCCTCGGCAATCTGCGTGTTCTTGATCTGCAACGCTTGATCTACGGTCTTGCCCTTGACCCACTCGGTGACGAGCGAGCTTGAAGCAATCGCCGAACCGCAACCGTAAGTTTTGAACTTCGCATCCTCGATAATGCCGTCCTTACCGACCTTGATCTGCAACTTCATTACATCACCACAGGCGGGCGCACCAACCATCCCGGTGCCCACTTCTGCGGCATCTTTGTCCATAGAGCCCACGTTGCGCGGGTTTTCGTAATGATCTAAAACTTTATCGCTGTAAGCCATTTTTTTGCTCCTTTCAGTCGCAGACGTAAGACGTAAGTTATTAGTCGCAAGTGGGGTGGTTCAACTACCAACTTACGTCTTACGTCTAACGACTGCCTCTAATGTGCCGCCCACTGCACGGTGTTCAAATCGATGCCATCCTTGTACATATCCCACAGCGGCGAGAGTTCGCGCAACTTGCCAATCTTGTGGTTCAGCAGTTCGATCACGTAATCCACTTCCTCAACGGTAGTGAAGCGGCCGACGCTGAAACGGATCGAACTGTGCGCCAGCTCATCGCTGCGCCCCAGTGCACGCAGCACATAGGACGGCTCCAGGCTCGCCGAGGTGCAGGCCGAGCCGCTCGATACTGCGACATCCTTGATCGCCATAATCAGCGATTCACCCTCGACAAAATTAAAACTGAGGTTGAGGTTGTGCGGCACACGGTGTTCCATGTCGCCATTGATGTGCACTTCTTCCATTACCATCAGGCCGTTCAGCAAACGATCACGCAACATGCGCACGCGTTCGTTCTCCTGCGCCATTTCTTCCTTGGCGAGACGGAACGCTTCACCCATGCCGACGATCTGGTGCGTCGCCAGCGTGCCGGAACGCATACCTCGTTCGTGCCCGCCTCCGTGCATCTGCGCTTCCAGCCGCACACGCGGCTTGCGCCGTACGTACAGCGCGCCGATGCCTTTCGGGCCGTAGGTTTTGTGCGCGGAGAATGACATCAGATCGACCTTCAATGCCTGCAGGTCGATCTCCACTTTGCCGGTTGCCTGCGCCGCATCGACGTGGAATAAAATACCCTTGTCGCGGCAAATTTCGCCGATGGCGGCGATGTCTTGGATCACGCCAATTTCGTTGTTTACCAGCATCACCGAAACGATGATGGTATCGGGGCGCAGTGCCGCCTTGAATTTTTCCAGATCGAGCAAGCCGCTCGGTTCCGGGTCAAGATAAGTCGCGCTGAAACCGACACGCTCCAACTCGCGCACCGTATCGATCACCGCCTTGTGCTCGATGCGCATGGTGACGATATGTTTGCCCTTGCCCTGATAAAAATGTGCCGCGCCCTTGATGGCGAGATTGTTCGATTCGGTCGCGCCGGAAGTCCAGATGATTTCTTTTGGATCGGCATTCACCAGCGCGGCAACTTGTGCGCGCGCCAACTCCACCGCCTCGTCGGCTTCCCAACCAAAAGAGTGGGAACGGCTTGCCGGGTTACCGAATTTTTCAACGAGGTACGGAATCATCGCCGCAGCCACGCGCGGGTCGACCGGCGTGGTCGCGGAGTAATCCATGTAAATCGGTAATTTTAATTTTGTAACTTGCTGCATGGTTTCTCCTCAACGGCTATTGACACTATCGCCGCACGAGTTTCGCGTTAATTCGATACCTTTGGTGATTTGGGCATTTTGCTCAACAAAACAGCCGACATCTCCGAACCGCCCTTGTTGTGATCATCTATTAATTGTTGCAGTGTGACAGAGGCCAGATATTCAAAAATCTTCTCATTAAGCCCCATCCACAAATTATGAGTGATGCATTGGTGGTCATCGTGGCAGTTACCCTTGCCACCGCAATTGGTCGCATCCATGTGCTCGTCCACCGCCACAACGATTTCGGCCACGGAAATCGCACTGGCAGGCTTCGCGAGGTAATAGCCACCGCCCGGGCCACGCACGCTTTCGACTATATCCTTGCGACGCAATTTACCAAACAATTGCTCCAGATAGGATAGCGAAATCTTTTGCCTCTCGCTAATTTTGGCCAGCGTCACCGGTGCCTTCCCGCCGCACATTGCCAAATCAACCATCGCCGTTACGGCAAAACGCCCTTTAGTGGTTAGTCGCATGTAATTTACTATCCTGTTCAAACAAATTTGGATAAAAACATCGGGGAAATTCAAGAAATACACATAGGGCTGCACATGCAACCTTATGTGTCGAAGGATACAATACCCGAATTATTTAATCAACTATCTTATTGAGGTGATTGGGGTCAAATTTGTCTGCTGTGGCGCGATCTTCCTCCACACGCACCCCCATTTTTTCGAGCTGCTGCAAAATAAAATCAATACGCTGATCCACTGTCACACTATGCCCGAGCAACCCGTGCAGGGCTTTATTAACCGGGTCATTCTGGTCGTTGCCGATGCCATAGGCGTTAAAGCCACTTGTGCTTTTCTTTTCCTCGTCGAGAATCCGCGCCGGGATACCGGCTGCCGTGGCGCCCGCCGGAACATCCTTGACCACCACCGCATTCGAGCCAATCTTCGCGCCGACCCCGACATGAATGGGGCCGAGTATTTTTGCGCCCGCGCCGACGACCACACCGTTGCCCAGCGTGGGGTGCCGCTTGCCTTCCTTCCACGATGTGCCACCCAGAGTCACGCCGTGATAGATGGTCACATCGTCGCCGATTTCTGCCGTTTCGCCGATCACCACGCCCATGCCGTGGTCGATAAAAAAACGCCGCCCGATAGTCGCACCGGGGTGAATCTCAATCCCGGTCAACCCGCGTGCGATATGCGACAGAAAACGCGCCAGCCATTTCAGGTTGGCGCGCCACAGCCTATTCGCCAAGCGGTGTGCGATACGCGCATGCAAGCCCGGATAACAGGTCAGCACTTCAAAGGTGCTGCGCGCCGCCGGATCGCGTTCGAATACACTGGAAATATCTTCTTTAATGTTGCGAAACATCCTGATTCTCTCGTTGATAGCGCGATTTGAGGCGACCATTGTACTCGGTCGTCACGCTCAAAATGCCGCGCAAAATGTTGATCTCTTCCTGCTCCAGCCGCGCCCGCGCATACAAGCGGCGCAGGCGTTGCATCAGGCGGGCAGGGTTTTGAGTAGTAAAAAAACCAATCTCAAGCAAGGTTTTTTCCAGGTGCAGAAAAAAGCCTTCCACCTGCTCGTGCGGCGCAGGCCGTGTTTCCGGGATGCACGGCACATAGCTCTGCGCCGCGACATTCATCTCGTAGGCCATCACTTGCACGGCAGCGGCGAGATTGAGCGATGAGAAATCGGGATCAGCGGGTATGTTCACCAACACCTGCGCCCTGCCCATTTCTTCATTGGTCAGCCCGGACATCTCGGTGCCGAACAACAACGCCACAGGGTGCGCCGATGCTTGCTGCAACAATAGCGGCATCGCCTCGCGCGGTGTCTTCACTTCGATGGAAATATCGCGCAGTCGTGCCGTCATCGCCACTATAAACACCACGCCCTGCAAGGCTTCATCAATGGATCGGCAGATCACCGCCTCGCGCAACACATCATCCGCACCTGCCGCCATGGCATCGGCCTGCACATCCGGAAAATGGCGCGGATTAATCAGATACAAATGACGCAGACCCATTGTTTTCATCGCGCGCGCCGCCGCGCCGATGTTGCCCGGATGAGTGGTATGGCTGAGGACGACTCTGACGTTCTCCAAATGATTTTGTTTATACAAAGCTTAATTCCAACTAAAATGCGCGCTGGATTTCCCCAGCTCATTAAAAAGGTCGTACCAATATGCACCCCATGCTCAACATCGCGGTAAAGGCCGCGCGTCGCGCCGGCAACCTGATCCACCGCTCCGCCGACAAGATCGACCACCTCACCATCACCAAAAAATCCCATGCAGATTTCGTCAGCGAGGTGGATCGCGCCGCCGAGCAAACCATCATTCAGACCTTGTTGGAAGCCTATCCGACCCATGCGATTCTAGCAGAAGAGAGCGGCAGCCAAGGCGACTCTGAATTCGCCTGGATCATCGATCCGCTGGATGGCACAACCAATTTTTTACACGGTTTCCCGCAATTCGCCGTATCCATCGCCCTGCAGCACAAAGGCATCATTACCCAAGCCGTCGTGTACGACCCGGTCAGAAACGAACTGTTCACCGCCACGCGCGGGCGCGGCGCGTTCCTCAACGACAAACGCCTGCGCGTCACCAAACGCCTGCACCTTGCCGACAGCCTGATCGGCACTGGTTTCCCTTACACCAAATTCGAGCACATGGATGCCTACATCGGAATTTTCAAAGACCTGATACAGCAGACTGCCGGCCTGCGCCGTCCCGGCTCCGCAGCGCTGGATCTGGCGTGGATGGCGGCGGGACGCTATGACGGCTTCTTTGAAACCGGCCTGCATGTCTGGGACATCGCCGCCGGCACGCTACTGATCACCGAAGCAGGCGGTATGGTCAGCGACCTGCAGGGTTCGGATACTTTCCTCAAGACCGGGCATGTCTGTACTGGCAACCCCAATATTCACCCGCTACTGCTGCAAGTGATTGCGCCGCATTTGACTCCCGGATTGAAGGGCTAATCTTACCGTGTCACAAAGTGCTGAAGGGCGCATTGCGGCGTTAAAATCTGGCTCAAAATGCGGGGTCGCGTAGCGATAAACTCTATGTAAACTCCGCTTTTTTTCCAGTCCCCGCCTTGCCTGATCGCCTCTCGCTACGTTTCTCAACACCCTGCTAAACCGGGTACGTGCAGGCACTGACTGGCATACTCCGCCCGCTGATTCGCGCATGCTGCTGACAGTTTCAACGATGCCACGGATATGGCTGCTCTAAAGTTGTGCGCAAGCAGGCCGATAACCAACTCAAGGCAGCAACAAAACCAGATAAGAGAGCGAGGCGCATCATGATCATCTTCACCATACTAGGATTCATGACAGACGGGCAGCGTTATGTGGATTTCAACTTTGACGTTCGCGCCGATACCCCGATGGATGCGATCGAGAAAGCTCTGCGCCAACACTCCAATCTAGTCGTTTCCAGCGTCACCCGCAGCAGCGCGGTGCGAGCCCGCTAATATTTCGCTTTGAACGGCACTTGCGCACCACCCTTGATTAGCGTTGGAATCGCCGTATCCACCCGCAAACGTCCGTGGTGTGGCTGAAACGAAATTGAAATCACACGTGAAGTAAAGTTCGCTCACCGTCCGCGTGCCGCAAGCGATGTGCGAGGGTACGTGAAATCGAAGTGATCAGCAGGAAAGCCAGTTTCTTGTGATCATCGGCAAGCTGGCTGAATTGATCGTATGAAAGCACGAACAAGTCGATGTCGGTGTACGCAATCGCATTATCTCCGCGTGCACGGTCATCGAGAAAAGCTAGGCCACCAAAGAAGTCCCCCCTCCCGAAGGTAGCGATATGGTGCAACTGCCGACTACCGCTAATCGGTGCCAATATCCGAACTGCACCGCGCCGGATCAGATATAGATTTCTATCCTGATCGCCCATCAAGTAGATGGATTCACCGGCTTTGACAGTTCGTTGTTGCATGCGCCCTTCCAGATCGGCGATGGTCGCGTCCTTGCGCCCTTGAAATAAGTCCATTTCCTGCAAGTGCAGCGGTACTTCCTCATTGGTGGGCAAGGAAATGTCGCCGACCAGCCTATCCTCCACCCATTCAATCGCAGCTTCAATAGTCTGGAAAACCCGCACCGTATCAGTGGCATCGATAAGCCCGGTCTGTTTGAAAAATTCCAGCAGATTACGGCCATTTGGCAGATGTTCACGCACATTACTCATCAGTAGAGGTACGCCACGATCACGCAGCATGTCACGCACCTGATTAAGCATGTGTGCGGCGGTGATATCCACCGATAGCACCCGCCTCAAGTCGAGAATAATGTAATCGCGCGTCTTTATTTCCGTTTCAAGCACGGAGTAAAGCTCATAAGTGGTGCCGAAGAAAAGGCTGCCTTGCAGTTCTAAAATGACGGCTTTGTCACCTTTCTGTGCGATAAGGCGCATCTCTGCTTCGGGGCGATACCAAGTGGACGAACGCTGGTTGACGAAGGTTTTGTGCCGCACCACCGAGCCGCCGACCTGTTCGCGCACAAACAACAGGATGGACAGGGCAACGCCAGCAGCGGAAGCGGCAATCAGACCTACCGTCAAAGCAAAGCCAATAACGACAACCACGACTGCAAAATCAAACACCGTAGCGCGCGACTCCAGAAAACCCAGTGGCTTCAGGTCGATCATGCGTAGGCCTATGACGATCAGGATACCCGCCAGCGTGGCAATCGGAATCCAGGCAATAAATGTATTCAATGCCAGTGCTGCCACCAGCACCAACACTCCTTCAACGATACCGGAAAGGCGCGTTTGCGCGCCACTTGACAGGTTCACCATGGTCGCCCCCATGGTGCCGGCACCGGGAATTCCGCCTATCGCGGATGAGGTGATATTGGCCAAGCCCTGCGCAAACAGTTCGCGATTTGGCTCATGGCGCGTCCGCGTCATCTGGTCGATGACGACACAGGTTTTCAGCGTGTCAATCGAAAGCAATGCCGCCAGGGTAAGCGCGCTACCGAAAAGAGCGGCGATCTGGGAAAGTTTCAGATCGCCGATTTCATACCAGCGCCCGGTGATCGTGTCGATATAACCTTCTCCGGACGCACCAAGCGAGCCAAGCACCAGCTTGTTGTCGGCAAGAGTCATCATCGATGCATCACTGTTGGCGAGAGAAAAATACACCAGAACCCCGGCGATAATACCCAGAATGGTGCTGGGAACAGCCTTGGTTAATTTGGGTATCAGCAGCGCCACAACCACGGTCGCTGCGCCGACGGCAATGCTGCGCATATCCCACAACTCCGGGGAGGAAGCGGCCTGCCACCACATGTTATCGGAGGATGCGCCGACGAACCTCGGTATCTGGCTGCCGATGATGATGAGGCCGACACCGCTCAAATAACCGCTGACCACGGTATAGGGAATGTATTTGATCATCCGGCCAACCCCGAGAAAGCCGATAAACATTTGGATCAGGCCAGTCAAGATGCCGAGCACAGTCAGTAGCAGGACAATGCTCGACGGGGCAACGCCCTGTTTCACCAACTCGATGGCGAAAGCGGAAAGCACTGCCGCAGCGGGCGCGCACGGCGCGCTGATCAACCGGTCGGTGCCGCCAAAGGTGGGTGCAATCAACCCCAGCGCAGTCGCGCCGAGGATACCGGCCAGCGCGCCGAAAACCGCATATTGCGGGCTGATCGCCGAATAAACCGTGACACCGAAGGCCACTGCCGCCGGCAAGGCGACCAGCATGGATGCCAGCCCTCCCCAAAAATCCCCGGGAACTTTGAATTTATTTGGCACTGTCGGCATGGAGATCATGGTAGATTCAACCCGGAAGTGCGGTTTTTGTAAGTGAATATGAGTGGTGATACATTTGCTCGATAATCAGGCAAAAAGAGTAGGTAAAGCAACGCTTGTATTCCACCGACGAGCAACGATACCAGATTCACATGCCGAACAGCTAATTTTGAACCCAACCTGATTACCAGAGAATTGAATGGGCAAACTCCACGATTTCACATTGATAGCTATGGCGAAATATAGCCGTGGCACGATCGCCACATGAAGAGTACCCACGCAGAACAACACCACATGAGGTACTATTCCGGACAGAAGTGCGCCATGCCAGTCCACCGTTGGTATTGCACTTCGAATACGAATCCACTACCACCTTAACTTTAGAGGCTACTTATGGACACCAAGAAAACTACAGCAACTGTGGCAAAAACTCCCGTGAAAAAACCCGCAGTTGCGAAAAAAGTTGCTGCAGCGCCGGCGATGTCCAAACCATCGGCTAGTCCCATACTGAAAAAAGCCACAAAAAAACCAAAAGAAAAACGCCCAAAGAAAGAGCGTAAAGTAGTACGCGACAGCTTTACCATGCCGCAAAGTGAATACCGGAAAATATTTGAAATCAAGGAAGCTTGCTTAACGGCCGGGTTGTCTGTGAAAAAAAGTGAGGTATTGCGTGCAGGCTTGAAAGTATTGTGTGGAATGAATGCCACAAAATTGAAACAAGCGTTGGCCGGACTGGGGAAAACAAAATAAACCACATGAAGAAACACTGAAATTACGCCCCGCTAAAACCCACAGTTTCAAGCCTGCACAAAGGCCAGCTAACCTGCTTCTGGTGGGTCGATTCGCCCAACCTTCCCCGCCAACTGCTTTTCCTGGAACTCAATGGCACGGCCCGGCATGCAAAAATCAAAAAACCGTTGCGACATTTTCTGTAACGTCATCGACAACTACGGTGACATTGGCGTGTGCTGGCGTTTGGCGCGGCAACTGGCAAGCGAACATGGCTTGCCAGTGCGGCTGTGGGTGGATGATCTGGCCAGCCTTGCAAAACTATGCCCAGAGATCGATGCTGCACTGAAAAACCAGTATAGGCGCGGTGTTGAAGTGTGTCACTGGAGCAAACCGTTCCCTGATGTACAACCCGCCGAGCTGGCCTCTGCAGAGTTGGCACCCGCAAATTTGGTGATTGGTGCGTTCGCCTGTCAGTTGCCGGAATCCTATGTTGCGGCGATGGCCGCACAGGAACATAAACCCGTTTGGCTGAACCTCGAATACCTTTCTGCCGAGAGCTGGGTAGAGGGATGCCACAAGCTATCTTCACCGCATCCGGCCTTGCCACTGACCAAGCATTTTTTCTTTCCCGGCTTCACCAGACAAACCGGCGGCCTGCTGCTGGAGCACAATTTGCTGGCACAGCGCGATACATTCCAGAGCGATGCCGCCCAGCAGCAGGCATTTTGGCAGTCTATCGGCATGGAAATGCCAGATGCGGATACGCTGAAAATCTCACTGTTCGGTTATGAGAATACCGCGCTGTCCGGGCTGCTCGATACCTGGGCAGCAGGTGCACAACCGGTGTTGTGCCTGGTGCCAGAGGGGCGCATCCTGCCGCAGCTCGGGGAGTATTTCAAGGATGCCACACCGCATGTCGGCTGCGGGTACGCGCGCGGCAGCCTGCGCGTACGCGTGCTGCCATTCGTCGAACAGGAACGCTATGACGAGCTATTGTGGTCATGCGACATTAATTTCGCCCGTGGCGAGGATTCCTGCGTGCGTGCGCAATGGGCGGGCAAACCGTTCGTCTGGCAGATATACCCGCAGCATGATGCGGTGCACTGGGGCAAACTACAGGCCTTTCTGAACCGGTATAGCTCACCGCTCGACCCCGCCACGAATCAAGCGCTACAAGACTTGTGGCGAGAATGGAACAGCGGGGGCGCAGCCGGAGATGCATGGCCAGCCTTCGCCGCCGTGCGCGACAAACTGGAGCGCCGCGCGCAAGACTGGGCGCGGGAATTGGCCGAAAACAATCTGGCATTGAATTTGCTGGATTTTTCTCGAGAAATCGGTAGAATGCGCGCCTTCAAAATTGAGGGGTAGCAAACATGAAAACAGCACAGGAACTCCGCGCAGGCAACGTGATTATGGTTGGCACAGAGCCGATGGTTATTCTTAAAGCGGAATACAGCCGTTCCGGCCGCAATGGTTCGGTGGTCAAGATGAAGATGAAGAATCTGTTGACCGAAGCGGCCAAAGAAACGGTCTATAGCGCCGACGACAAGTTTGACCAGATCATTCTGGATCGCAAGGAGTGCACCTATTCCTATTTTGCCGACCCGATGTATGTATTCATGGATGAAGAATACAACCAGTACGAAATCGAAGCGGAATGCATGGGCGACGCGATCAACTATGTCGAAGACGGCATGCCGTGCGAAGTGGTGTTTTACAACGAAAAAGCGATCTCAGTCGAATTGCCCAACACCATCGTGCGCGAAGTTGTGTACACCGAACCCGCCGTACGTGGCGACACTTCCGGCAAGGTGATGAAGCCCGCCAAGATCAACACCGGCTTCGAATTGCCGGTTGCAGCATTCATCGAAATTGGCGACAAAATCGAAATCGATACCCGTAGCAACGAATTCAAGAAGCGCGCTTAATTGACCCGCACCGCCCCGGCAGATGCCGGAATGGTGTTTGTAAATAGAAAAAGGCCAACTGTGCAGTTGGCCTTTTGCGTTTTTAAAGAAAACTAAACGACCCGAGCTAAACGACCCAACAAAGGGAACATCCACCTCGCATTAGGCGGCAAGCGTCAGCGTCGCATGCATCTTGCTCAAGGCTTTCTGCTCGATTTGGCGAATGCGTTCAGCTGATACGCTGAACTCGGCGGCCAGATCATGCAACGTTGCCGTATCACCTTCGTGCAACCAGCGCGCCTCAACGATGCGTCGGCTACGTTCATCCAAAACGGACAAAGCCTTCGCCAAGCCGGAAGTTTGCAGGTGTTCACGCTCCGCCGTTTCCAATATATGTGACGGCTCATATTCTGCATCGTCGGCGAGATAATGGATTGGCGCATAACTCTCATCGTCATCGCTGCCGCTCTTCTCCAGCGCGACTTCATGCCCGGCAAAGCGTGCCTCCATCTCCACCACATCGCGCTCGCTGACATTAAGTTGTTGCGCAATCTCGCTGACCTGTTGCGGCTTGAGCGGCTCCAAGCCCTGTTTCATGCTACGCAGATTGAAGAACAGCTTGCGTTGCGGCTTGGTGGTGGCAATCTTCACCAGCCGCCAGTTACGCACCACAAACTCGTGGATTTCGGCCCGTATCCAGTGCAATGCAAACGACACCAAGCGCACACCGCGATTCGGGTCGTAATGCTTCACTGCCTTCATCAAACCAATATTGCCTTCTTGAATCAGATCAGCCTGCGGTAAACCGTAGCCAACATAGCCGCGTGCCACGCTCACCACCACGCGCAGGTGCGAGAGCACCAACTCACGCGCCGCATCCAGATCATTTTCGGTTTTGAAACGCGCGGCCAGAGCACGCTCCTCCTCCTGCGACAGGATGGGGAAGCGACTCACCGTTTGAATATAACTTTCCAGGCTGCCAACAGCAGACGGAATGGGTAGACTCATTGCATTCATGGCATATCCTCCTTGTGCGGGCAATTCTAGCACTCA
>CAZMWC010000013.1:0-19740 GCA_964569805.1 uncultured Gallionella sp. | reverse complement strand
TCCTTGCGAACGGCACGAAGTATTTTTCCCAACTCGGCGGCAGAGGAGATAGCAACCTCTCTATGTGCCATAACGCCCCCATAAAGATAAACGAGCGTTGAATTTTGCCTTGTATTGACCATAAATACAAGAAAAACTCAACGCTCGTTGATTATTTTAGCCGGTATGCCCTGTGAGGGCTCCCGTGGCTGTTTATTTCTTCTGGGCTTTACCCTTGCTGGCGACTGCCTGCTTGAAGGTGGCACCAGCAGAAAACTTGGGCACTGTCGTCGCTGCTATCTTGAGTTTCTCGCCGGTTTCAGCGAGGCTGGATAGCATGATTGTTAAGCCGTCGTCCCGATTTGATGACGCAGGGTTAATGCCGTTTCCGGATACAAACCCGCGCTACTGACGATCATCCGTTCAATCGCCTTGTAGCTGCCGCACCGGCAGCCAGACCCTGAAGGTGGTGCCCTTGCCCACCTCGCTTTGCACTTCGATCCGCCCGTGGTGCTTCTCGACGATTCCGTAGGACAGCGATAGCCCCAAGCCCGTCCCCTTGCCGATCGGTTTGGTGGTGAAGAATGGGTCGAATATCTTCTGCATGTGTTCGGGCGCGATGCCGTCCCCGGTGTCGGCGATGTCCACCCAGACTTCGTCTCCTTCCATGCCGGTGCGAACGGTGATGCTGCCGCGCTCCTTGATGGCGTGGGCGGCGTTCACCAGCAGGTTCATGAACACCTGGTTCAGTTGCGAGGCCAGACATTCGATTTCGGGTATCTCTCCGTACTGCTTGACCACATCGGCCTTGTATTTGATCTCGTTGTTGACGATGCTCAGGGTGCTGTCCAGGCCGCTGCGTAGATCGGCAAAGTTCCATTCGTCGGAGGTATCCGCATGCGAGAAGTCTTTCAAATTTTGCACGATCGTCTTGACGCGGGTGATGCCGTCCTTCGATTCGTCCATCAACGCGCGCAGATCCGTTTTCAGAAAGGCGAAGTCCAGTTTCTTTCTGGCTTCCTGTAACCGGCCACGCACTTCCGGGTCGGCGATCGCGCCCTCTGCCTGCTCATATAGATCGATCATGCCGAAAGTGTCCTGCACGTATTTTTCCAGTGTGCCCAGGTTGGAATAGACGTAACCGATCGGGTTGTTGATCTCGTGCGCCACGCCCGCCGCCAGCTGGCCGATTGAGGCCATCTTCTCAGATTGCAGCAACTGGTTGTGCGCGGCTTCCAGCTTCCCGATCAGCAGGCGCTGTTCTTCCTGTTTCTTCTGCAACGCCATATCGATGCGCTGGCGTTCCGCCAGTTCGTTGCGCAATCCGGCATTGGTATCGGTCAACTCCTTCGACATCAGGTCGAGGGAGCGCTCGATCAGCAGGCGGTCGGTATCGGCGCTGTTATATGCCTCATCCACGGCAGCGACGAACGCCGCCAGTTCCGGCGGCAGCGTCGCGGGTTCGCCGAGGAACCTCCTGATCTGGCGTTCGAGCAGCCTGTGCATGGTTTAACGCTCGGAGAAAGTGGTGATCGTCATGGTCTGGTTGTGCAACTCGCACTTGGTGATGGGGCCGTGCGGGCAGATTTCGCCGTAGGAATAGAAGCCGGCCAGCGCCGTGTCCGGCCCCAGCACGTTGCGCACGCTTTCCACCTCTTCCTCGATCCGCTGCTTCAGCACCAGCTTGCGCCCCACGCAACTGATGAGCAAAGCCAACTCCGGATTGACCGAGCCGAGCGTTTCATATCCGGCATGCGCCGCACCTGCCGCGCCGTCGATGAGGCGGTCGAAATTGGCCTTCATCAGACGGGCATAGCTGCCCTCGGGCATGTCGCCGGCGAAGGTCATGCTCTGATCGTCCTCGTTGACGCTCAACACGGTGCGCACCAGGCTGTATTCCCCCTCGCCGCTACGCAAGGCCAGCGGGAACAGCAGCGCCGTGGCCGGCAACCCGGCGGCGTGTTCGCCAAGATATTCCTTGTACAGTGCCAGCGCCGAGCGTCCATCCAACTCGTACAGGACATTGCCGTTCGAGCGCGTGATCAGGCGTTCCGCGCCGAAAGAATCCCAGCCACCAAGGGAGCCATAACCGACCTTGAGACGGTCGCCGTAGAAACCCAGCGCGGCGATCGTTCCTTCGGCGGGCGCAGCGTCGGCGCAGACCAGGGTATGTTTGAAATTAGCGCCGTCCCCGGCCAGTCCGCCGGTCACAGCCACGCTTTCCGGCAGGTTCTCGCGCAGGCCGCGCGCCAGATCGGTGCCGTTAACCTTCAGTCCGTCCGAGAACACCAGTACGTGCACCAGCTGTTCGGGCGGAAGCGCCTGCGCCAGGCGTTTGCCCGCCTCCAGGCTGTCGCCGTCCGCACCGATGACCGCATGCACCAGCTTGAGTCCGGTATGCTCGAAACGCACCGCCGTCGCGACGAGGGAATCGTCGCGCACGCGGGTGCCGCAAATCTCGCCCGACGTGGAACAGCCGACCACCGGCGCGCCGGGATAACGCGCGCGAACCTCTTCCATGCGCGCGGTGTCACCCAGAATATGGCCTGCCCCGAAAACCAGCACCAGCGACGCGTTCCCATCGACGGAGGCCGCCGACTCCTTTTGCCAGCCTGCGCCAGCCGTCCAGTATTGCTGTTCAATTATCATGATGCGCTCCCCATGTTGGTTAACCCCGGGTAACTACTCAGGTACAACCGTCTTTCACCCTCTCCCCTTGCGGGAGAGGGGATTGTGTTTGTGGATATTTTGAGCATATCGCTTCGACCTGAGTAGTTACGAAAAAACTGCGTTATGCCGGGCTTATGGATTATTTGGCCTGTACATAAACACTTAAACTATCCCCCATCGCCTTTTCATAACCGCACAACAGGTTGATCAGCTTCTCGTCCAGTACGTGCCCGCACGACAACAGCAGAATGCCGTCTTTCGCCGCCAGATCGCGGGCGATGGTCATCCCGGCCCTGAGCTGTGCGGTACCGAGTTTCGATTCGCGTCCGGCAGTCTTGACGGGGGCCAGGCCAAGCAACTTGACGAAGGCATCGACCACAGCCGGGTCATAGCGCCTGCCACGGCTGCCGACCAGATAGGCCGCCGCATCGGCCGGGCTCAAGCGCTTGGGCTGCAGCATACCCGCCTGCAACGCATCGTAATCGCCGACAACCGCCAGGATGCGCGCCCCAAGCGGGATTTCGAGGCCGCTCAGATGATCCGGATGCCCGCCGCCATTGAACTGCTCATGCTGGTGCCGGATGAGTTTGGCCGCACCCTCCAGTTGTTCCATCGACATCAACGCCGCCTGTCCCTGAATCGGGTGTTTGGTAACCAGCGCCATTTCCTCGGAATCCAGATTGGACAAAGGCTTGGACAGCAGGCGGTCGGGCAGGCTCATCTTGCCCAGGTCTTTCAACAGGGTCGCGAACACCACGTCCTGCACCTCGGCTTCGCTCATTCCCAATTGTTGCGCCAGCTTGCGTGCGTTCTCGCCCACCCGTTTGGACTGCCCGGCCAGCACGCCGCCGCTGCGCATCTCGATCAGGCTGGAAAAAGCGCGGATCGAAGCCATGAAACCTTTCTTCAGCCGCTCGTGCGCCATCTCCAGAAAACCCATGGTTTGCCGCAACTCTTCGGTGCGCTCGCGCACCTTATTTTCGAGGTTGGCATTCAGATCCTTCAACTCCTCGTTCTGAACGCGCGTCAGTTCCTCGAGGCGCGCCTTTTCATGCTCCAGCGCGCGCCGCTCCAGCGCCTGGCGCACGGTGATAACGATGTCGTTGTCCTCCCACGGTTTGGAAACATAGCGGTATATCTGCCCCTTGTTGATCGCCTCTATGGTCGAGCCAATGTCCGCATAGCCGGTAAGCAGGATGCGCACCGCATCCGGCCAGTTCCGGCGCACCTGCTCCAGGAATTGCGCGCCGTTCATGGCCGGCATGCGCATGTCGGAAATCACCAGATCCACCTTTTCCCGCGCCATCACCTCCAGCCCCTCCGCCCCGCTCTCCGCAGTGAAGATACGGTAGCCGGAGGGACGGAACACGCGTTTGAGCGAGGAAAGAATGTTCGCTTCATCGTCCACGAACAGCAGGGTGGCGGGCAATGCGGCATTCTGTTCGACAGGTGCATTTTCCATTTCCATCGTTACTCCTGAACTTGATGTTTGACCGGCAGCCACAGGGTGAAAGCCGTGCCCTTGCCGACCTCGCTTTGCACCTCGATGCGGCCGTTATGTTTTCGCATGATGCCGAAGGACAGCGACAGGCCGAGCCCCGTTCCCTGACCGATCGGCTTGGTGGTAAAGAACGGGTCGAAGATTTTCTTGAGGTGCTCCGGCGCGATGCCCTTGCCGGTATCCGCCACTTCCACCCATACCTCGTCGCCCTGTTGCCCGGTGCGAACCGTGATCGTGCCACGCCCTTCGATGGCGTGCGCCGCGTTGACCAGCAGGTTCATGAACACCTGGTTGAGCTGCGAGGGCAGGCATTCCACGTCGGGAATGTCGCCGTATTCCCTGACCACCTCGGCCTTGTATTTGATTTCGTTGTTGACGATGTTCAGCGTGCTGTCCAGCCCCTTGCGCAGGTCGGCGAAATGCCATTCGTCGGTGGTATCCACATGCGAGAAATCCTTCAGGTTCTGCACGATATTCTTGACGCGGGTGATGCCGTCCCTGGACTCGTTCATCAATGCGCCCAGGTCTTCCTTGAGGAACGCAATATCCAGTTTCTCCCGCGCTGCCTTGAGCCGTGCGCGCACCGCTTCATCGGCTATCGCACCTTCCGCCTGCTCGTAGCTGTCTATCATGCTGAATACGTCCTGCACATATTTTTCCAGCGAGCCCAGATTGGAATACACAAATCCGATCGGGTTGTTGATCTCGTGCGCCACGCCCGCCGCCAGTTGCCCGATCGAGGCCATTTTTTCCGATTGCAGCAACTGATCATGGCTTTCCTTCAGCTCCTTGTTGAGTTCTTTTTGCCGCTCTTTCTCGGCATGGAGGGCACTCACCATGGCATTGAAAGCCTGCGCTGTCTGCCCAACCTCATCATCGCCGCTTATATCCACCCGATGCGACAGATCGCCGGTCTGTTCCACCGTGCTGATGGAACTCATGAGTCGTCTGAGCGGGTTGGAGATATAGCGGTTGACGATGGCAACAAAGACCAGAAAGCTGGTCAGTCCTGCCGCGACAATGAACCAGAACATGCTGTTGCGCAGCAAGTTGAAGGGTATCAACAACTCATCCGCTTCCTGTTCGACTACCAGCGTCCATCCGGAATCATAGAATGGCATTGAGGCTCCCAGCATGAGCTTGCCGCTGGCACCTTGGTAAAACCCCATTGCTTCGTGACAGCCGGTGACGCTTCCTGCATTGGTGGTATAAACGCCCTGTGCGTTGCAGACAATACCCAGCGACGGGTCATGTTGGGTAGCCTTCCAGGGGAATTCACTGCCGCGACGTTTCAGGAGCGCGTCGGGAAAGACCCTCGATTCGGTTATCAGGAGGTTATCTTTGTTCACGAGATAGTAGTCAAACGTCTTGCCTACGCCGGCCAGATAAAAAGCGCCCATATCCCCCTCCAGATTGCCGATCTCACCGTTCACGATGGTGGTAAGCATTCTGGCATCGGCATGGACATACACCATGCCATGTCCGCTTGGCGAGCCAAAAGTTAAAACCGGTATATCGCCATCCATGTATACGTCGGAGTACCCGTGTCGAAGATCGGGAACACGATCCATCCGGTGCCCTACGCGGGAAGGATCCGACGAAATTGCGATGGTGCTGTTGTCGACATAGTCGATGGCATGGTAGACCCGCCAGGTCGGAATATGCCGCTGACCCGCTTCGATTTCTTTCCTGAACGGATGGTCTTCGAGCCTGAACGTATCCGTGGCGACAATTTCAGCAAAGTAATTCCCGGCCACCTCCGCCGGCGCCTGGTTAACCAGCAACGCCAGTTGCCGGGCCAGCTTCTCATTTGCCCCGATGAAGCGGATTATTCCCTGCTGCTTGGCATCCGTGAAATTCATCAGGCCATTGAGGGCTGTCCTGACCTCTAGGGCGTATATCCGGTTAAAGCTATAAATGACCAGCCCGATCGATATCGGAATGAACAGGCATGCGGCAAGGATGATCTTCCACTTGATCTTCAGATCAGAAAAATGCATGGCATTACCCCCCAATAGACAGCCAGAGTGAAGCGGGTTCCGATGGATATTCTCCGGAATATGTTGAAGGAATACCATCACCCATGTTTCTGCGGCAAAAACAGCAATCGCTATGGCCAGCAGGACAAGCGATGGGAGTGCCTCCAGCTTGAATGATGCACCTTGTGAAAAACGCATTTCCCCACCTGCGGGCGCGCGAAGTTAATGGATAGGCTTCGTCTTTTCCTATGTTCCCAATATCAGGTCGGCCGCAGCATCTAGTTGATCCGGCTGCGGCAGGCACGGCTCGATGCGTTCCCAATTTATCTGCAAACGATCACATAGCGTTTCCGGCAGGCGAGCCATCAAGTCATCCCCTCTCAAGCCGTTTTCGAGCAGCACGGCCACGTAGACTATGGCATTGGTCTGCTCGAACGGTTCGTGCTCCGGTGTGCGCCAATAATGGATGGCATGTTCGATCTCCGGCGGAAAGTTCCAGCGTCTGGCCATTTCCGCGCCGATCTCGGCATGGTCGAAACCCAGCTCTGCCCTTTCGAGCTCGATCAGGCTCAACCCGGAATTTTTCTGTTGCGCCAGTAGCCCGGCAAACTTCTCCGGGATGCAAATGCTCAACGCAAGTTGCCCTACATCATGGAACAAACCGGCGGTAAACGACATCTGCCGCGCGCCGCCAAGGCATTGCGCCAGCGCTTCTGTATAGGTCGCCACCCGGAAACTGTTTATCCAGTAGGTCTGGCGGTCGAACAAGGTGTTCGCAGATGGCGGAAAAGCAAATGTTGCCCCCGCCAACACCACCAGCGAGCGGACCGTGTCAAACCCCAGCACCGTGACCGCTTCCTGCATCGAACCGACCTCGCGCGCCAGGCCATAAAACGAGGAGTTTGCCACCCGCAGCACCCTTGCGCTCAGCCCCTGATCATGCGCGATCTTGTGCGCCATGATCGCGCTGCCCACATTGGGATCCTTGAAGCTGGCCATTACCTCGCGCACCACCTGGGGCATCGCGGGCAGATGATGCAGCTTATCGAAAATTTGGCGCTTGTCCGTTATGGCGGGCATATCATCTTTCTTGCCTGATCTGGAACATAGGAGCTTCCGTCTTACACGTCGGCATTGATGACGAGCACCAAGCCCTTCGATGGCGAAGCCTCGCCCATCGGGCAGCACCAGTAGTTGGCCGCTTTTCCATTGTCCAGCCAGCATGGCTGTTTCTCATCGGACTTGCGGCATTCCTTGCCCGAAACGCAGTTCAGCAATTCCGCCGGAAGGACATCGCTTGCCGCTTCGCCCAGCAATGGCCGGGTGCCTTCCGCCGAAAACAGGCGATGCGCCACCCGGTTGGCGATGGCGATCACGCCGTCGTCGCCGATACCGATAACTGCCACCGGCAGGTGTTCCAACACTTCCTGCGAGACTTGAAGGATATTCAGGTTACGCACGACTTCGCGGGTTTTCTCCTCTACGCGCTGCTCGAGCTCGTGGTTGACGCACAGCAATTCCTGGTTCGCCTTCTGCAGCTCGCGCGCCAGCCGCGCATTTTCCATTTTCATTTCGTAACGCTGGAATGCCTCTTCCACGTTGGCTTGCAGCAGATCATCTTCCCACGGTTTGGTGAGAAATTTGTAGACTGCGCCGCGGTTGATGGCATCGGTCACCGAGTTGAGCTCGGTGTAACCGCTCAGAACGATGCGCACGGTATCGGGATAAAGCTCGCGCACCTTGCCGAGAAATTCCACGCCCGTCATGCCGGGCATGCGCTGGTCGGAAATGATCACGCCGACCTCGTTTTGCGCCAGCTGTTCCAGACCCGCCTGGCCGCCGTTGGCCCTCAATATCTTGTAGCCGTCCCGGCGCAACAACCTGACCAGTGCGGAAGTGATATTCTCCTCGTCGTCGACCAGCAACAATACGCGTTCCATCATGCCTCCAGCGGCAAATGCGGGATGCACCCGCTTTGCAACAAGTGCGTCATTTCCCCGGCAGGCACCGGGCGGCTGAACAAGTAGCCCTGTATTTCATCGCAACCCATCTTGCGCAGTTGGTCCAGCTGCATCGTGGTTTCCACGCCCTCCGCAATGATGCTTAACCCCAGGCTGTGCCCCAGCGCGATGATGGCGCCCACAATCGCCTCGTCGTTGCGATCGCTGGACAGGTCGCGCACGAAGGACTGGTCGATCTTGAGGCAGCTGATCGGAAACCGCTTCAGATAACTCAGGCTCGAATAGCCGGTACCGAAATCGTCGATGGAAAACTGTATGCCCGTTTCGTGCAGCTTATTCAGGGTATCGATCGTCCCCGCCACGTTATGCATCAGCAAGCTTTCGGTCAACTCCAGCTCAATTGTCTTCAAGGCAGGATCCAGATTGTTCTCTTTCAGGATACCTATGACCACGCCGGCAAAATCCGGTTGCCTGAATTGCAGAGTCGATAAATTGACCGCGATACGAATATCCGCAAAACCGGCCAGCTGCCATATGCGCGCCTGTTTGCAAGCCTCGCGTAAAACCCACTCCCCCACCGGCAGAATCAGACCGTTCTCTTCCAGCAACGGGATGAACTCGCCAGGAGCGACCAGACCGCGTTCCGCGCTTTGCCAACGCACTAAGGCTTCCATACCGATTATTTTTCCGCTGTCCAGATTGACCTGCGGCTGATAGTGGAGCACGAATTCTCCACGCTCCAGCGCATGACGCAACTCGGTTTCCAGCTTCAGGCGCTGCCATGCCGAGGCGTTCATCTGACCGGCGTAATACTGGAAATTGTTGCGTCCTTCATTCTTGGCATGGTGCAGCGCCGCATCCGCATTCTTCAGCAAAGTCGTCGTGTCCACCCCGTCGAACGGATAAACACAGATTCCCACGCTGAGCGTGACGAAGATCTCGCTGTCGCCTATCGATATGGGGTTGTGCGCAAACGAATCGAGAATTTTCTGTACCGCCTCGCCGGCATCGTGTGCCGCCTTCAAGCCGGTCAGCACCACCCCGAATTCGTTGCCCGCAATGCGTGCCACGGTATCGCCCGCGCGCACATGGCTTGCCAGCCTGCCCGCCACGGCCTGCAGCAATTGGTCGCCGACAGGATGGCCGAATGAATCGTTGACCTGCTTGAACCGGTCCAGATCGGCGCACAGGACTGCCACCAGTCGGTTATCGCGATCTGCGCGCGCCAACTCCTGATCCAAACGGTCGAGGAACAGCAAGCGGTTGGGCAGCTTGGTCAGGGAGTCGTAATGTGCGATATGCTCGATCTGGCTGTCCTTGTGTTCCACCGCTGCCGCCAATTCGAGATTGACCTGGGCCAGCAGATCGTTTGAGGCCTGGATTTCCTGTACCAGATTCGCCTTCTCCCGCGCCAGTTCATGATGCCGGAATGCTTCCAGCACCTCGGCGCGCAACGCTTCATTGTCCCAGGGCTTGATAAAGAACTTGTATATGGCACCGCGATTGATGGCATCTATCACCGAATCGAGGTCGGCGTAACCGCTCAATATGATGCGTATCGTTTGCGGGTATAGCTCTTTTACCTGGGTCAGGAACTCCACGCCGGACATTTCGGGCATGCGTTGATCGGAGATGATGACATCGATCTCGTGCTGCGCCAGAATCTCCATGCCTTCCATGCCGCTGCATGCGCGCAGTATCCTGTAGCCGTCACGCCTGAACAGGCGCGACAGGGCGGCACCGATATCTTCCTCATCGTCGACCAATAACAATGTGCGTTCCACCATGCCCCCTCACGATTCGTTATGTAACGATACTCTATCACGGCATGCATCGCCCGAGGCTGCCCTGTAAACCGCTGTTACGCTAATTTCCGCATGGTTTGTCAACGCCCCATCCCCGGCAACTTTCCCGCCATGCCTCGCATCATTTTGGCCATGTTGCCGCCTTTGCCGAGCATCTTCATCATTTTCTGGGTCTGTTCGAACTGGTTGAGCAGCTGGTTGACGTGCATCACCTGCACCCCTGCACCCGTGGCAATGCGACGCTTGCGCGAGGCCTTGATGAGTTCCGGCTTGCTGCGTTCGAGCGCGGTCATCGAGTTGATGATGCCCTCGATGCGGTTGATTTGTTTGTCGTCCACCTTGGTACTGGCCGCAGCTTGGCTGAGTTGCGCGGGCAACTTGTCCATCAGCGCGGACATGCCGCCCATTTTGCGCATCTGCACGATTTGCATCTTGAAATCGTTGAGGTCGAAACCCTTGCCGCTCTGCACTTTCTTGGCGAGTTTTTCGGCTTCGGCATGATCGACTCCGCGCTGCGCTTCTTCGAGCAGCGATAGCACATCGCCCATGCCGAGCACACGCGAGGCCATGCGTTCTGGATGGAAAGCTTCGAGGCCATTGGGTTTTTCGCTCACGCCGACAAATTTGATCGGCTTGCCGGTGATCTGGCGCACCGACAGCGCCGCGCCGCCGCGCGCATCACCGTCCAACTTGGTGAGAATAACCCCGGTCAGCGGCAACGCATCGCCGAATGCCTTGGCGGTATTCACCGCGTCCTGCCCGGTCATCGCATCGACCACGAACAGTGTTTCGATCGGCTTGAGCGCGGCATATAATTGCTGGATTTCCGCCATCATCGCTTCATCGATTGCGAGCCGCCCGGCGGTGTCGACGATCAGCACGTCATGGTAATGCTTCTTCGCATAATCCAGCGCGGCCAGCGCAATGTCTTGCGGTTTCTGGCTGATGTCGGAGGCGAAGAAATCAATCTCCAGTTGCTGCGCCAAGGTGCGCAATTGCTCGATGGCGGCGGGCCGATACACGTCGCAGCTGACCAGCAGCACCTTCTTTTTCTGCTGGTCGCGCAGCAATTTGGCAAGTTTGCCGCTGGTGGTGGTTTTGCCCGCGCCCTGCAAACCGGCCATCAGGATCACAGCGGGAGGTGTGGCGGCGAGGTTGAGCGCATCGTTGTGCTCACCCATCAACCGGGTAAGTTCGCGATGCACCACGCCGACCAGCGCCTGGCCCGGATTCAGGTTGCCGATGACCTCCTGCCCAAGCGCGGCCTGTTTGACTTGAGCGATAAAATCCTTGACCACCGGCAGCGCAACATCGGCCTCGAGCAGCGCCATGCGCACCTCGCGCAAGGCATCCTGAATATTGTTCTCGGTGAGGCGCGCCTGGCCGCGCAGGTTTTTAATGACACCGGAAAGGCGTTGCGTAAGGTTGTCCAGCATGAGTGATTTTCGAGAGTTGGTGTAGAATCCGCGAAGTCTAAAACATTCTGACAAAAATGCCCAACATTCTCATTTCATTGTTTGCTTTTGCCGCTTATGGCGTGCTTGCAGCCTATTTCTGGCGCGCGCAGGTGCGTGGCGAGGGTGATGTGCTAAGCCGTGGTGCGATTGGACATCTGGTGTTGGCCCCGTTGGCCTTGCACGGTTATTTGCTGGTTCAGGATATTTTTTCCGGGGGCGGCTTCAATCTTGGCGTGCTGAACGCATTGTCGCTGATCTTGTGGCTGACGTTGCTGGTTTACTGGGGGGCGCGTTTTTTCTACCCTATTGGTGGATTGCAGGCGCTGGTATTGCCTTTGGCCGCGCTGGTTGTGTTATTACCGGAATTTTTCCCATCGGCACACCAGCTGGAAAATACCGGCTTGCTTGCTTTTAAAACACATATTACTGCCGCAATGCTGGCCTACAGCTTATTCACCATCGCCATGCTGCACGCGATACTGATCTCGCAGGTGGAAAAACGCCTGCACCACGCCAAATTACCGCGCATCCTGCGCAGCCTGCCACCGCTGCTGACCATGGAAACCCTGCTGTTTCGTATGATCGGCATCGGTTTCATATTGCTGACCGTAACACTCGCATCCGGCGTGCTGTTCTCGGAAGAAATATTCGGCAAAGCATTTCAGTTCAGCCACAAAGTGTTGTTCGGCTTTGTTTCATGGGGTGTATTCGCGGTGTTGCTGTGGGGGCATCATTTCTACGGCTGGCGTGGCCGCATTGCGGTGCGTTGGACGGTCAGTGGCTTTGGATTTCTGGTATTGGCTTATCTCGGCAGCAAATTTGTGCTGGAATTGTTGCTGCACCGCTAATACTGGCGGTTCGATCCCCACCACAAATTCAGGTTGAACATTCCTGATTCCTTCGGTAGAATCCGCCCTCTTTTGAAAATCGGTTGGAGTAGAGCTATGGCACGTGTCTGTCAAGTAACGGGAAAAGGCCCCATGGTCGGGAACAATATTTCCCATGCGAATAACAAAACGAAGCGTCGTTTTTTGCCTAACCTGCAACGCCGCCGCTTCTGGGTTGAGAGCGAGAATCGTTGGGTCAGCCTGCGTCTGACCAATGCGGCGCTGCGCACTATCGACAAGAACGGTATCGATGCGGTGCTGTTTAAAATCCGCGCTGATGGCGTAAACGTTTAAGGGGCTGGCAAATGCGTGAAAAAATCAAACTTGAATCCAGCGCCGGCACCGGCCATTTTTACACCACCACCAAGAACAAACGCACTACGCCGGAAAAGCTCGAAATGAAAAAGTTCGACCCGAAAGTGCGTGAACACGTCATGTACAAGGAAACCAAGCTCAAGTAATTCAGCTTGCCTTTACAGTGGAAAATCCCGCTTCGGCGGGTTTTTTTATGCGCGCAGCATTCAGCGCGGAAACAGCCAGCAATGTGATAAGCTTAAGCACACTCCGAAAGCATCCATTTTCAACACACCATACTAGAGAAAATGATCACCATCGAACAGACCGAAAACCTCGTCAATGCTGCTGTTCTCGGCGAATTCACCATCGCCGACTTCAAGGCATTCGAAGAACAATCACTCTACAAACTGAATTCATCCGGCACGGTCAATCTGATATTCGACCTGCGCGCGATGATCGGCTATACCGTCGACGTTGTCTGGGAAGAGATCAAGTTTTTCAACCGCGAACACAACCACGATTTTAATAAAATTGCCGTAGTCACGGACAATCAATGGCTCACTTGGCACGCCTGGTTATCGCGCCTGTTCATCGATGCCGACATACGCGCATTCACCGATTACTCCGAAGCGCAGGCTTGGGTTCAAGAGTAGGCTTCCCGGCTCACGAACTATTCCCAATAGTTTCAAAAGCTATTACCAGACGCGCCCGTCCGCAATTCAGAATTGCATTACAAACAATAAGCTCGTAGGGTACATTCGCCTACCCACTGTTAACGGCATATGGAGCGCGCACTACATTATTGTCGTCGCGAATTTCGCCATACCGGCATCATGAAAAACACCGATCAACCCCATCGCAAAAACCCGGCGCTGCGAGCGAGCTACAGCCTGTTTGCGCCGATTTACGATTGGGTTATTGAGCGCCCGATGCGTGCAGCACGCAAGCGTTCATTGAGCGCTTTACCAAAGGATATGGCGGGGCGCGTGCTGTTGAGCGGCATCGGCACCGGGCTGGATTTGCCGCTTTTGCCGCTCCTTCACCGCTACACCGCGCTCGATTTCAATGCCGCGATGTTGCGCCGCGCCATACCGCGCAGCGCAGGCATGGAGATCGATTTCGTGCTCGGAGACAGCATGTCGCTGCCATTTGCGGAGGCAAGCTTCGATCATGTGGTGCTGCACCTCATCACAGCCGTGGTGCCGGAACCGCAACACTGCCTCGCGGAAGCGGCGCGCGTGCTGAAACCCGGCGGCACCATCGTCCTGCTAGACAAGTTCCTGCGCCCAGACGAGCGAGCCTGGCTGCGCCGCATGCTCAACCCGCTGATACGCCGCATCGCCACTCGCACCGACGTGGTATTCGAAGAGGTATTGCGCACCGCACCCCAGCTGGAGATGGTCAGCGATACGCCACTGCTTGCCGGGGGCTGGATACGCGGGATCGTGCTGAAGAAGAAAACATAGCGCTTACCAGGGTGTTGAAAAGCTACGTTCTTCAACACCCTGTTACACCCAGTCTTTCGGCACGAGGAATTTCTCGTACAGCTCCATCTCGGGAACGCCCTTCTCCGGGTGCCAGTCATAACGCCATTTCACCAGCGGCGGCATGGACAACAGGATGGCTTCGGTGCGGCCGCCCGATTGCAGGCCGAACAGGGTGCCGCGGTCGCACACCAGATTGAACTCGACATAGCGCCCGCGCCGGTAGAGCTGGAAGTCGCGCTCGCGTTCGCCGTAAGGCGTGTCCTTGCGCTCCTCCAGGATCGGCACATAAGCCGACAGATAATGGTCGCCCACACTCTGCTGGATCGCGAAACAAGTAGCGAAATCCGGCTCGCTCATATCGTCGAAGAAGATGCCGCCCACACCGCGCGGCTCGTTGCGGTGCTTGAGGAAGAAATACTCGTCGCACCACTTCTTGAAGCGCGGATGCAGCGCAGGATTGAACGGTGCGAGCGAGTTCTTGCAGACCTGATGGAAGTGCACCGCATCTTCCTCGAAACCGTAATACGGCGTGAGGTCCATGCCGCCGCCGAACCAGAATACCTTGCCGCCGTCCGGCTTGTGCGCCATGAACATGCGCACGTTCATGTGCGAACTTGGCGCGTAGGGATTGCGCGGATGCATCACCAGCGACACGCCCATCGCCTCCCACGAACAACCGGCCAGCTCGGGGCGATGCGCCGTAGCCGAGGCGGGCAGGCGGTCGCCCGTCACATGCGAAAACGCCACGCCGCCGCGCTCCAGCACATCGCCGTCCTCGATGATGCAGACCCTGCCGCCGCCGTTCCCGGAATCGCGCTGCCATTCGTCGCGCAGGAATCTGCCGCCATCCACCTGCTCCATGCATTCGACGATCAGCTCCTGCAATTCGAGCAGATATTCCTTGACGGCGGTACTGTCCATTTTTCCTCCGGTGGCCACGTCATTCCGGCGCAGGCCGGAATCCAGTTGATTAAAAACCTCTCCGCATCGCGGAGACAAAAACCAACTGCATGTTTGATAACAACGCTGGATTCCGGCCTGCGCCGGAATGACGGGTCAATAAATTATTTGCGGATGATTCTATCGTCGAGCCACGCCCGTATCGTCGAAGGCTGCTTGCGTTTCCCCACCCACCCGCGCAACACCCACACGCTGTTACCGAACAATCGCTTGCATTCGGCATAGGTTCTCGCCGGACGCTGCCCGCTGCGGTTGGCGCTGGTCGAAACCAGCGCGCTGCCTGCGCTGTGGCAGAGCTGGCGGGCGAACGGGTGCGCGGTCAGCCGCACCGCCAGCGTGTCATGCGCGCCGCGCAACCAGCGCGGGCAGGAAGGCTTCGCGGGCAGCAGATAGGTCACCGCCTGCGCGCCGTCATGTTGCAGCTTCGCCTGCTCACCCGCATCAAGCGGGTACAGATAGCGCGCGACCTGATGGTAATGCGCCGCGATCAGGATCAATCCTTTGCGCTGCGGGCGCTGTTTCAGCTTGAGAATACGTTGCACCGCATTGCGATTGCCCGGATCGCAACCGAGGCCGTAGCAGGACTCGGTCGGGTAGGCGATCACGCCGCCGCGTTTGAGATGGGCGGCGAGAGAACGGGATGAAATATGCGGCGCTGGTGGCATGGCTTATAGCGTGTTGTGAGTCTGTCGCGGTTATCCTTCAAGGGTAGGCAACGCCTGCTTTACGCAGTCCCCGACAAATTCCGGATCAATCCGGAAGCGCCTGTGTATCGCACGCAATCATACCTAAATTGCAGCCACGTATTTGCAGAAAGCGGGAACCAGACGTAATGAATTGAAAATACTCCCGCCCCATCCCGGATCGCGCTCCCACTCGAGATAGAATGCAACCCAAGCCAGCCGATAAACTTTCAGGGCCACACCATGAATGAAGAACGCTTGATCAACCTTGAGGCAAAGCTCACCTTCCATGAAGACCAGATCGACGAACTGAACAAAACGGTCTATCAGCAGCAACAGAAGCTGGAGCGGCTTGAAGCGGTCTGCGAAGCACTCGCAAGACAAATCCGCTCGATGTCAGAAACCGGGAATGAAGGCATGCCCGCGAACGAAAGGCCGCCGCATTATTGATGTGCAGATCAACCGACCGCTTCTACACCTTGGTTTGTCGAAGCCTCTCTGGATTTTGCCCTTCGACAAGCTCAGGGCGAACGGTGGTTGATTGAATTCGCGAATGAGCCAGACGAGAAACTTCTGCCCAATCGCCGCGCATCATGGCTTCTTTTTTCTTGCGGCTCCAACCTTTGATTTGCTGCTCGGATGCCAAGGCTTCTTCACGCGTTTTGAAGTCTTGAGTGAACACAAGTTCAAGCGGACGGCGGGTGTAGGTATAGCAACTGGTTATCGCGCCCGAATGATGTTCGGCAATTCGCTTTTCAGGGTTGTCGGTGTGGCCGGTGTAGTAGCTGCCGTCGGCACAACGAAGAATATAAACCCAGAAGGCCATTATTCGCGCTGCCTCTCAATGCCCTTCGACAAGCCTGTCCTGATCAAAGCCGAAGGACTCAGGACGAACGGAAAAAAGAGATTCGGAACGCACGGCTTCACCTCCCCGTTCGTGGTGAGCTTGTCGAACCACTTGCCCTTTGCAGGGGCATCTCACTTCCTGCCGATGGCGCGATAGCCGATGTCGCGGCGCATCTGGCTGCCGTCGAAATGGATGGTGTCGGCAATCTCGTAGGCGCGCTTTTGCGCGTGCTTCACCATGTCGCCGAGCGCGACGACGCACAGCACGCGACCGCCGCTGGTGACGACCTTGCCGTCCTGCATGGTGGTGCCGGCGTGGAACACGTGCGCGTCTTCGAGCTTCCCATTTTTCTGTTGATGAGGCAGCCCGGTGATGACATCGCCCTTGCGCGGGGTGTCGGGGTAGTTGGCGGCGGCCATCACGACACCCAATGCGGTGCGCCGGTCCCATTCAGCCTCGACCTTGTCCAGCGTGCCGTTGATGGCGTGTTCGACGATGGCGGCGAAGTCGCTCTTGAGGCGCAGCATGATGGGTTGGGTCTCGGGGTCGCCCATGCGGCAGTTGAATTCCAGCACCTTGATGCCGCCGTCCGGCGAGATCATCAGACCGGCATAGAGAAAGCCGGTGTAGGTGATACCCTCGGATTCCATGCCGCGCATCACCGGCTGGATGACTTCGCGCAGCACCTTCGCATGGATCTCCGGCGTGACCACCGGGGCGGGCGAATACGCGCCCATGCCGCCGGTGTTGGGGCCGTTATCGCCGTCCAATAATCGTTTATGGTCCTGGCTGGTCGCCATCGCCAGCACGTGCTTGCCGTCGGCCATCACGATGAAGCTGGCTTCCTCGCCCGCGAGGAATTCTTCAATGACGACTCTTGCTCCCGCATCGCCGAGTTTGTTGCCAGAAGTTTTATCTTGGGCAAGCATCATGTCGATGGCGGCGAACGCCTCGTCCTTGCTCATCGCGACGACCACACCCTTGCCCGCCGCGAGGCCGTCGGCCTTGATGACGATGGGCGCGCCATGTTTTTCAACGTAGGCTTTGGCTGGAGCAATCTCGCTGAAGGTCTCGAAGAAGGCGGTGGGGATGTTGTGGCGCGTCATGAAGCGCTTGGCGAAATCCTTGGAGGATTCCAATTGCGCGGCAGCTTGGGTGGGGCCGAAGATTTTCAGCCCAGCCGCGCGGAACGCGTCCACCACACCCGCCGCCAGCGGCACTTCGGGGCCGACCACGGTGAGTTCGATGTTCTCGCGCTGCACAAAGGCGATCAGGTCGGGGATGGCAGTGATGGCAACGTTCTCCACGCCCTCTTCCAGCGCCGTGCCGGCATTGCCCGGCGCGACGTAGACCTTCTGCACCTTCGCGCCCTGCGCCAGACGCCATGCCAAAGCGTGCTCGCGACCGCCGGAACCAATGACTAGGATTTTCATATCCGTTTTATCCGCGAATGATAAATGTGAGAATTTTGCCGGGACGTTTTGTGCTGTCCAACGGCTTACAGCGGAATAGAATCGTCGTAGAGAGTTTCCGGGGCTATATCAATTTCACCCGGCCAGATCACCGTGCCATATGCGACCGACGCACGATGAAACAATCGTTCTGACGCGATGCGATTCCAAGGGCGCACGGTCAGCAAAGGGCGCATATCGAAACGTCGATGCTCTCCATTCTGGAAGTCCAGATCGAGCTGAAAATCCTGCGTGGTTTTTACATTCACAATATCAAGCAGCATTTTTCACCTCACTGGAGCGGAGCAATCCTGAATGGGTCTTCACCATTAACGGCCAATTCCCAATCCACCATCAATTCTTCTTTGTGAATTTCAATCCAGGCCTGCACCATTTTGAGCTGTTTCGGAGGGATTTTTCCGTCCAGAACACTGCCGTCATCAATCAATATTGCGGCCTCGTCATCCTGATACCGAACATGAATATGCGGAAGATGATGGCGCCGATTGTCACGATAGAACATCAATACAAGAATGCCGTAAAACATGCTGATCGTTGGCATGACATCTCCCCTTTTTTACATTTCAGGCGATTGTAGCAAATGCAGTTTTAATGGCGGAAATGCCTGTAACCCGTGAACACCATCGCCAGCCCATGCTCGTCCGCCGCCGCGATGACCTCTTCGTCGCGCATCGATCCGCCCGGCTGGATCACGGCCTTGGCACCGGCTTGCGCCAGCACGTCGATGCCGTCGCGGAACGGGAAGAAGGCATCCGACGACACCACGGAATTTTGCAACGACAATCCTGCGTTCTGCGCCTTGAGGTTGGCGATGCGGGTGGAATCCACGCGGCTCATCTGGCCCGCGCCCACGCCCAGCGTCTGGCCATTCTTGCAGAACACAATGGCGTTGGACTTCACGTATTTCGCCACACGCCAGGCAAACAGCAGGTCTTGCAACTGTTCCGCGCTCGGCTGCACCTTGCTTACCACTTTGAGCTGCGCCAGTTGCACGTTCAGTGCGTCCGGCGATTGCACCAGCAGCCCTCCACTGACGCGCTTAAAGTCAAATTGGTTATATGCGTTGGACAGCGGCACGGTGAGCACGCGCACGTTCTGCTTGGCGGCAGTGATTTTCAGCGCGGCTTCGGAAGCGGAAGGCGCGATGATGAGTTCGACGAACTGGTTGGCGGTGATCTGCGTTGCACTGTCTGCATCCAGCTCGCGGTTGAAGGCGATGATGCCGCCGAACGCGGAGGTGGTGTCGGTGGCATAGGCCAGCTTGTAGGCATTCAGTGCGCTGTCGGCGATAGCTACACCGCACGGGTTGGCGTGCTTGACGATCACACAGGCGGGTTGGTCGAAAGTCTTGACCAATTCCCACGCCGCATCGGCATCGCCAACATTGTTGTAGGACAGCTCCTTGCCTTGCAATTGAGTGTAATCGGAGATGCCGCCTGCCACCGGGTTGAGGTCGCGGTAGAACGCCGCCTGTTGGTGCGGGTTTTCACCGTAGCGCATGTCCTGCACCTTGGCGAAGTTGAAGTTGATCTGTGCGGGAAACATGCTCTTGCTGCCGTCGCTGTCGATTGCAGTGAGGTAGTTGCTGATCATGCTGTCGTAAGCGGCCGTATGTGAAAAGGCCTTTTTCGCCAGATCAAAACGGGTGGCATCGGAAACCGCGCTGCCGTTAGTCTGCATCTCGGCCAATATGTCGGCATAGTCCGCCGGGTCGGTGACGATGGCGACATGCGCGTGGTTCTTGGCCGCGGCGCG